>JAFQGD010000055.1 GCA_017398355.1 Akkermansia sp.
GCAGTGCCACTCGCTGATGCCTGTGTTACTGAATGGCGGAGTGTTTGAGTCAAGGTTTTTTTTGTATTTTTTTAGTGCCACTCGCTGATGCCTGTGTTACTGAATGGCGGCAAGGCTGCCGAGCCAGAGACAACGCGCCGGGAGTGCCACTCGCTGATGCCTGTGTTACTGAATGGCGGAGCACCCGGCCGAACTTGTGACGGGGGCAATATAGTGCCACTCGCTGATGCCTGTGTTACTGAATGGCGGAATAAATCAAGCGCGTTCTACCCCCCAAAGAATGGTGCCACTCGCTGATGCCTGTGTTACTGAATGGCGGCCGCCAAATAAAGCGCGTTCTAGCCCCCAAAGAATGGTGCCACTCGCTGATGCCTGTGTTACTGAATGGCGGAGCTCCCGGCCGAACTTGTGACGGGGGCAGTATGTGCCACTCGCTGATGCCTGTGTTACTGAATGGCGGAAGTTGCACGGACTCCGCTTATCTCATCGGCTTATCGTGCCACTCGCTGATGCCTGTGTTACTGAATGGCGGGGATAGGCACTTGCGCTTTTATGGTGGCGGGGATTTGTGCCACTCGCTGATGCCTGTGTTACTGAATGGCGGCGGCGATACCCAGCGCAATAGATGTCGCCACCTTAGTGCCACTCGCTGATGTCTGTGTTACTGAATGGCGGAAAACAACGGATGATGAAGGCTTTGGTGGCGGCATGTACCACTCGCTGATGCCTGTGTTACTGAATGGCAGAAGAGCTTCAAGGATGGCGAACTGTGGATCGCAAGGTACCACTCGCTGATGCCTGTGTTACTGAATGACAGAAAGTTGGCGAGACGTATAGGTTCGCAAACCTTCGAGCCGTTTTTATTTTAATAACAAGCAAAAGTCTCTTAATTTGCTTGATAGAGAGAAAAATGAGAAGAAGATGGCCCCGGAGAGAGAGGTTGATATTTATATGTACGCTACAGACAGCATTGAGTACGCCAAAGTTTATCTGCAATTTGGTGTAACCTGATTACAATATAATACCCCGGCTTAGGCCGGGGTTAAGTTTTTGTAAAGATGGGGTTTGGGATGGTTATCTCTCCTTTTGCTGCTGTTGGGAGAGGGCTTTGATGAGGGCGCGGGTGGCGCGGAGGACGATGGCGCTGCGGCTGGTGTGTTGGAGGCGCGCCAGGTGGTCGAGTTGCTCGATGAGGGAGCGGGGGAAGGAGAGAGGGAGGGCAGATTTCAAGTTATTTCAAATTGAAAATGGCAAATTACAAATTGGGGGCAACCCCGCTGTCGCGGGGGAGGGAGAATGGTAGGGAAAGGGGTAAGAGGTAAAGAGGTAAGAGGGAAAGGGGTGGTAAGGGAAGATTAGATGTAGACGCGGGGGACGCGGGCGGTGATGCTGGTGATGACGTTGCTGGGGATGGTGTGGGCGCGGGTGGTGATTTCTTGCCAGGGGACGTTGGGGCCCATGATTTCTGCAACATCACCGGGTTGGATGCCGTGCATGTGGGAGACGTCGACCATGATTTGATCCATGGTGACGCGGCCGAGGACGGGGCAGTAGGAGCCGTTGAGGTAGACGCGTGCGCCTGTGTTGGAGAGGTAGTGCAGGTAGCCATCTCCGAAGCCGATGCCGATGGTGGCAACTTTGGTGGGGCCGGTGGTGATGTAGGTGTGGTTGTAGGAGACGCCGTGGTTTTCGGGGAGGGTGCGCAGGAGGGTGACGCGGCTGTAGAGGGTGAGGGTGTTGCGCAGTTCCCGGTTGTAGGGAGAGGGCATGGGGGAGTAGCCGTAGAGGATGCGCCCCAGGCGCACCATGTTGGTGCTGGGGGCGCGGTAGTTGAATACGGCAGAGCTGCTGCAGAGGTGAGAGTAGGGGAGCGGGGCGGGAAGGCTGGCTACGGCTTGTTCGTAGCTGTTGATTTGGCGGTGGGTGAAGGAGATGTCATCTGCCGCGGCGGAGAGGTGAGAGTAGATGCCTTCGAGGTGAATGTGGGGGAGGTGGCTGAGGTGCTCAACGAGGGCGGGGAGGTCTTGGGGAAGGACACCTGCGCGCCCCATGCCGGTGTCTACGTTGATGTGGAGGTGCGCTTGTTTGCCGTAGAGTTGGCCAAGGGAGTTGTAGTGGTCTGCTTCTTCGGGGGATGAGAGGGCGGCGCGCCAGCCGTTTTGGACGATGATTTCGCGCTCTGCCGGGAAGCTGGGGCCGAGGATGAAGGGGCAGGTGTGGCAGCCGGCATCGCGTACGCGGGCGGCTTCACCGATGGTGGCAACGCCGAAGAAGGCGATGTCGCAGTCATCGAGCGCGCGGACAACGCCTTCCAATCCATGGCCGTATGCTTCAGCTTTGACGATGGCCATTTGTTGGTGGTTGGGGAGGATGCGGCGCACAACGGAGAGGTTGTGTTTCATGGCATCGGTGTCAATCAGAGCCCAAGCGCGGTAGAGGGATGTGTCCTGCATGGGGGTATTTTATGCCCAGAGGCGGGGCAATGCAATGAAAAAGAGGGGGTGATTGGTTTTAATTTGCAAATTTTGCGTTTACCATTTCAGATGGGGGGGATGTTTAGGCGAACGCGCGTGCGCGCGATGGGAAATTGTTGCTTGCTTTGGGGGTAAAAATGTGTTTGAATAGAGAAAGGACATCTTGATAGATTGCGTATATATGATTACCATGAAAGCTCGATATATCATGCCGCTATTGGCACTGGGGCTGTGCAGCGCACAGGCCGGGGAGAGAGAAACTTTTGATTTTGGGTGGAAGTTCCGCTATTTTGGGCCGGAGAATCCGGCGGATGTGGGATTCCCCGTAACAGCGACAGATCACCAAGGGCAGCACTCGCCCGCCGCAGCGGTGGACGGTGATTTGATGACTCGCTGGTGCGCCAAGGACCAAGACCCCGGCAAGGTGCTGACGATTCGCCCCGGGTTCAAGGAACCGGTGAAGCTGGTGATGGTGTATTGGGAGCAGGTGAATAATTGTGACGTGACGCTGGAGGTGGTAAGCGGTAAGGAGGTGCAGCGTGCGCGTTTCAAGGTGGGCAATCAGGCGGCGTCGTTCCTTTGGGTGAATGGCAAGACGATTGATACCATGCGCGTGAAGGTGAATGGCACGAATGATAAGGTGTGGGCCAGCGTGCGTGAGGTGATGTTCACCGGTATGAATGATGAGCAGCTGAAGGTGGTGCATAGCCGGGATGATGCGTATGTGCATGCGGCTGTGGAGTATGATGAGAGTGGCTACAAGGAGGTGCAGTTGCCGCATGATTGGGCAATCGAGAGTCCGTTCCTGATGGATGAGCCGAATGAGACGGGCAAGTTGCCGTGGAATGGCTGGGGGTGGTACCGCAAGCATTTTGATGTGCCGGCTGATTTCAGTGCGGAAAAAGACCGTTATTTCTTGGATTTTGATGGCGTGATGTCCAATCCTCAGGTGTATGTGAACGGGCAGAAGGCCGGGGAATGGGCCTATGGGTACAACTCGTTCCGCGTAGATATTACACCGTATTTGAAGCCCGGGCAGAAGAATCTGGTGGCGGTGATGGCGAGCAATTTGGAGTTATCGACCCGCTGGTATCCCGGTGCGGGTATATACCGCCATGTGTGGCTGACAAAGACGCAGCCGGTGCATTTGGCGCAGTGGCCCACCTATATCACCACGCCGGAGATTTCTAAGGACAAGGCGACGGTGAAGATTCAGACGGGGGTGAAGAATACTTCTGATAAGTCGGTGGAGGTGCGCGTGCTCAATGAGATTGATGGCGTGCAGGCTGCCCCGGCTACGATTACGCTGGCACCGGGGACGGATGGCTATGTGGAGCAGGATGTGGTGGTGTGTTCCCCCCGCTTGTGGAGCTGCGAGACCCCGAACCTGTATACAGCCAAGACTTCTATTCAGGTGGATGGCAAGACGATTGATGCAACTGAGAGCAACTTTGGTATCCGCAAGATTGAGTGGAAGAAAGACGGTTTCTACCTGAATGGTGAGAAGGTGAAGCTAAAAGGTGTGTGCGAACACCACGATTTGGGTGCGCTGGGTGCGGCTTTCTATGCTCGTGGCTACGAGCGCAAGATTGAGAAGCTCAAAGAGATGGGCTGCAATTCAATACGCATGACGCACAATCCCCCCGCGCCGGAGGTGTTGGATTTGTGTGATAAACACGGTATTTTGGTGATTGATGAGTTGTTCGACATCTGGCGCTACCAGAAGTACGATAAGATTAACGGCTACCACATCTACTGGAAGGAGTGGTGGAGGAAGGATGTGCACAATTTTGTGGTGCGCGACCGCAACCACCCCTGCATCATTGCTTGGAGTGGTGGTAACGAGGTGCCGGAGCAGGGCAGCAAGAATGAGAAGCGAGCCAAGATTGGCCGCGAGACGAGTGAGGACCTGCGCAGTGAGTTCCGCCGCTATGATCCCACGCGCCCATATACAGTAGGGTGTAATGATGCAACGGCATACACGAACGGCTTTAGCGAGACGATGGATGTGTATGGCTTCAATTACAAGCCGCATCTCTACGTCAAGTTCCGCGAGAAGCACCCGGATATGCCCTACATAGGGTCGGAGACGTGTTCATGCGTGGGCACGCGCGATACGTACTTCTTCCCGCTGGGGTGGAAGGTGGGCTACGGCGCCCGCTATTTCCAGGTGAGTGCCTATGGCCTTTCATCTACCGGCTGGGGCTGCTGCCCGGATATTGAGATGCATGCTCACACGCTTGCTCCGGATATTGCCGGTGAGTATGTGTGGACCGGGTTCGACTACCTTGGCGAGCCCACCCCCTACAACCAAGATGCCTCCAATGTGGGCAATTTCCTCGGGGCTTCGCAGGCAGAGATTGATGCCGCCATGAAGATGCTCAAGGAGATGGGCAACAAGGCACCAAGCCGTAGCTCGTACTTCGGAATCATCGATTTGGCCGGTTTCCCGAAGGATATTTACTACTTGTACCAGAGCCAGTGGAACCCCACCAAGGCGCAGGCTCACATCCTGCCGCACTGGAATTGGCCCGGACGCGAGGGGGAGAAGACCCCGGTGATGGTGTTTACCTCCGGCGATGAGGCTGAGCTCTTTGTGAACGGTAAGAGCCAGGGTGTGCGCCGCCGTGGGGAGGGACCCTCTTTCACCCAGAAGGATAAGTCCCTCGTGGTGAGCAAGAACCAGTACCGCTTCACATGGGAGGATGTGGTGTACGAGCCCGGCACGGTGGAAGTGGTGGTGAAGAAGGATGGCAAGCCTTGGGCCACGGCTAAGCGAGTAACGGCGGGCGAATCTGCCAAGGTGCAGGCGCAGGTGGACCGCGATACCATTGTGGGTGATGCGCGTGATATTGCCCATGTGGAGCTTGCGCTGTGCGATGCGCAGGGCAATGTGGTGCCTACGGACAGCCGCAAGGTGGAGTTCTCCATCGCCGGCCCGGCAGATTTGATTGGTTTCTGCAATGGCAACCCGGTGGACCACACCTGCTTGCAGGATTTCAGCCAGCATTTCTTCAATGGCCGTATACTGGCAGTAGTGCGTGGCAAGCGCGGGGCGAGCGGCACGGCAACGGTGACGGTGAAGGCCGAAGGCCTGCCGGAGCTCAAGGTGCCTGTGCAGATTGCTCCTGCTACGGAAGAACAACTTAAAAAGTGAGCAATATCCCATGCCGCCGGTGTGAGAAAACGCCGGCGGTGGGGGGGGCAAAAGGGGCGGGCTGTGGCTGCGCCCCTTTTTGTGTACCCTCGGGGCGGGGGGAGAATGGAGGGCGCAGAAAAATTATGTCATTAAGCATTGATTGGGACGCATTTTGCATGTGTTACCGCCTTTTTCCTTGACTTGGAAGTCAAACTGGGGCATGCTCACGCGCGCAATGAACACAGTACTCATAATCGGAGCCGGTGGTGTGGGGCATGTAGTGGCCCACAAGTGCGCCCAGATGGCAGATGTATACAAGAACATCCATCTGGCTTCCCGTACCAAAGCCAAGTGCGATGCCATTGCGGCAGATGTGTTGGCGCGAGAGGGCGTGACGATTACGACGCATGCGGTGGATGCTGATGATGTGGCTGCTACCGTGGCGTTGATTCGTGAGGTGAAGCCCGATTTGGTACTGAATGTGGCATTGCCGTATCAGGATTTGCCGCTGATGGATGCCTGCTTGGAGGCGGGGGTGCATTATTTGGATACGGCCAACTATGAGCCGCGCGATGTAGCCAAGTTCGAGTACAAGTGGCAGTGGGCCTATCAGGATAAGTTCCGCGAGGCCGGTCTCTATGCCCTGTTGGGTTCCGGGTTCGACCCCGGCGTGACCAACGTGTACACGGCTTGGGCGCTCAAGCACCACTTCGATGAGATTGAGTATTTGGATATCATTGATGTGAACGGTGGTGACCACGGCCAGGCTTTCGCTACGAATTTCAACCCGGAAATCAACATCCGCGAGGTATCGGCCCCCTGCCGCCACTGGGAAAATGGGGATTTCCAAGAAACGGGTGCTATGAGCAAGCACCAGCCTTTCGCTTGCCCCGAGGGGGTGGGCACGTATGAGATTTACCGCATGTACCACGAGGAGATGGAATCCCTCGTGAAGCACATTCCCACCATCAAGCGTGCGCAGTTCTGGATGAGCTTCTCCCCCAACTACATCAACCACCTCACGGTGCTGAAGAATGTGGGCATGACTCGCATTGACCCGGTGATGTACAACGGCGTGGAGATTGTACCGCTGCAGTTCCTGAAAGCCGTATTGCCTGATCCCGGTGATTTGGGCAAGACCACGCATGGCCGCACCTGCATTGGCTGCGTGATTCAGGGCAAGAAAGACGGCAAATACAAGGCTGTGTACATTTACAATATTTGCGACCACGAGGAATGCTTCAAGGAAGTGGGTTCCCAGGCTATTTCGTACACCACGGGTGTGCCGGCGGCTATTGGCGGGCGCATGATTCTTTCCGGTACGTGGAGTGGCGCGGGTGTGTTCAATATGGAGCAGAACGACCCCGACCCCTTCATGGATGCCCTCAACAAGTATGGGCTGCCGTGGAACTGCATCGAGCTGACGCAGGAACAGGCCGAAAGCCTCACCGTGCTGTAAGCAGCGGTGCACTAAAGGCCTAAGCTAAACGCATTTAATAGGCTATCGCTATGGTAAGTTGGGATGTAACATTCGGGCTCATGGCGATAGCCTTTGTGCTCCCGTTTTGCTTTCTTTGGTTCAAGATGGGAGCCCTGCGGCGCCATGCGCACAATTGCCACACGGAGTTGGAGCGGCTGCGCTATGAGAGCCGCGCCCTAGAGGAGCATGTGCGCAAGGATAAGAACCTCTTCTTGGAGGCGCTGGGTGTGCCGTTTTTGCTGGTGCGCTCATCCGGGCGTTTGGTGATGTGCAACCACCAAGCCGCAGAGCTGCTGGGGATTGATATGAACCAGAGCGTGAACTTGCTGCGCGTGTTGGCGGTGGAATCCCCCTTCCGCAAGGTGGTGGCCGATGCCGTGGCGGCGCAGGGGCAGATGCAACACGCTTTGCAAGCGGAGCAGGGGGGAGAGCCCCGCGTGTACCGCGCCATTTCCACACCGCTTGGCAATGCTGATAGGCATATAGGCATTGTATTTCATGATGTGACGGAGGAGCACCGCACCCAAATTATCCGCCGTGATTTTGTGGCCAATGCCTCGCATGAGCTGCGTACCCCGCTCACCATCATCCGCGGCTATTTGGAAAACCTGCTGGAGGATGATGCCGCTGCTGCCGATGCGGATATGCGCACGCGCGCGCTCAATCTCATGAAGAAGCATGCGGACCGCATTGTACGCTTGGTGGAGGATATGCTGGCGATTTCCCGCTTGGAAAATACAGATGAAAACTACCTGAGCAAGAGCGAGTTTGATTTTTCCCAAGTGGTGGATGATGTGCGTTTGCGCTTGGAGGGGCTCATGGCTCGCCAGCAAGCCACGCTGCATCTGGATATCTCCCCGCAGCCATTCCTGATGGTGGGGGATAAGTTCTACTGGTCGCAAATCCTCTTCAATTTGATGGAAAATGCGCTCAAGAACAACCCGGAGCACCCCATTCATTTGCAGGTGAGCGCGCATGCTGTGGCAGATGGCCACCTCTGCATTTGTGTGCAGGATGATGGCGTGGGAATCCCCCCGGAGGCGCTTCCCTTCGTTTTCAACCGCTTCTTCCGCGCAGATGCGACAGGCCGTATCAAGGGGACGGGCTTGGGGCTTTCCATCGTCAAGCATGCTGTGGAGGCCCACGGCGGCACGATCAGGGCAGAGAGCACCCCGGGGGTGTGTACACGCTTCGTTATCCGCGTGTAATCTATTTTCTTTGAATCACAGAGCAAAGCAGAACGGGCAGCTCCTTGCGGAACTGCCCGTTGCTGTTGAAAAACTTCCCGAACTGTCAGGAATTAGGCCTCCACAGCGGGAGTCACAGCGGCTGCGGGGATTTCTTCCTTGTTGGTGAAACGCCACTTAACTTTGTTGCGCTTGCTGGCGGAGCGAGCCTTGCGGCGCTTCTCATCCATGGGGCTTTCAAAAGCGCGGCGGCGGCGCATCTCTTCGAGAATACCTTCGGTATCCAACTTGGTCTTCAGGCGCTTGAGGGCGCGGTCGATCGGTTCTCCTTTACGTACAGTGACGGAACGCATGGTTGATATGATTGTTGTTAATAAATTGTCCGGGAACGGGGAGGGAAGATACCCTATTCGGGGGCATCTGTCAAGGATTTTATCACTCAATTTGCAAAAAAGTTCCGCAGCAAGCTAAAATGCCCCTTTGAACGAGTGAAAATGGGGCAGAATCCTGCTTTCTGTTCGTGGTCTACACGCCTTCGTAGTCGCAAATGAGGTCCACAAAGGCGGGGAGGGTGCGCTCGCGCGTCCAAGGGCCTATGCCTTTGAGTCGGCTGGCGGCCTCCACGGTGGTGGGTTTGTGTATGGCCAGGAGTTTGAGCGTTTCCGTGCTCATGACACGGTACACGGGCATGCGGTATTCTTCTGCAATATCGCGGCGCAAGTCGGCCAAGGCTTCGTATAGGCGCTTATCCAGTTTGCCGACACCGAGGGATTGGAGGAGCCGCTCCGTGTGGCGGGTGCGGAGCTTGGGGGGCTTGGCTGTGGCGCTCCAGCCCTTGCGTGCCAGGTGGATAGGCTCTTCGAGCTTCATGGCCTTCTCGCCTTTGGGGGAGAGGGTGATGAGCGGTAGATTTCCGCCGGTGGAGGTGAGCAGCCCCGCATCGTTCATGGCGCGAAAGAGCGCTTTCATGCGTGCCTCTGTCAGCTCAGAGAGGAGCCCGTAGGTGGAGAGCGCCGTGAGGTAGCGGTGGGTGTTGGCATTTTTTGCACCGCGCAGCATATCCATGATTTTTCCGCGCCCATAGATAGCTTCCCACTCCCCGGCTGCGTTGCGGCGTGAGGCTCGCGCCACACCGGCCAGTGCTTTGCGCACGATGTCTGCTTCCGGCCCTTCGATGAGTTCTGCATCTTCCGGGGGCTCATGGGAGCAGTTGTCGCAACTACCGCAGGGGGCTGAGCCGGTTTCGCCAAAGTAGTCCAGAATCCATTGTTGGCGGCACCCGGTGCTGTAAGCGTAGCGGGTGATGGATTCTATTTTGAGGTGGTCGCGCCGGGCTTTTTCCTCCAATTTTTCGTGGTCGATGTTCCAATCGTCAAATCGGCGGGTAGGGTCGGTCAGGTGGGTGTTGCGTGTATTGGAACCGGGGATGTCGGAGCGGGTGATAGCACCGGCATGCATCAGGACGGAGAGAGCCGTGCCCACGGCCATGGGGTTCACCTCTTTGCCCAGCAGCTCTGCCATGGTGTCCACCGTGAGCTGAATATCATGTGTTTGCAGGTCGCAGCGGGTGCGGAGCAGGGTGTAGAGGGAGCGTACCAAATGCAGGGGCGGGTTGCTACCCTCGAAAAAGAATTCCTGCGTCTTCAGATCTGCATGGTTGAAGAGCAATTCACATGCGGCTTCTTCCCCGTCGCGTCCTGCTCGCCCCGCTTCTTGGTAATAGGCCTCTACGCTGCCGGGTATCTCGAAATGCACCACAAAGCGTACATCCGCACGGTCAATGCCCATGCCAAAAGCATTGGTGGCCACCACCACGTCTGCATCCCCGGAAATGAAGGCATTTTGGGAGAATTCTCGCTCGGCATCGCTCATGCCGGCATGGTATGCCACCGCGCGTACCCCCATTTGGGCGACTTCCTCGTAGACTGTGGTGACGTTTTTGCGGGTGGAGCAGTAGATGATACCTGTTTTCCATTCTGCCACCACCTTGCGGATGCGTTCAAACTTAGCTTTGCGCCCCTCGCAGTGGGTGATACGAAAATCCAGATTGTGGCGCCCGAAGCCGCTGATGATGATGGCCGGTTCATGCAGCCGGAGGGTCTGCAAGATGTCTTCCCGCACCTGGGCGGTGGCTGTGGCTGTGAGCGCTACCGTTTGCGGGGAGCCCAGCTCATCTCGCACGCGCCCCAGGCGCAGATAGTCCGGGCGGAAATCGTGCCCCCATTGGCTCAGACAGTGGGCTTCATCAATGGCGAGGAGCGATACTTGGAGGGCGCGGAGGGTGTTCATGAATCCCTCTTGCCCGAAACGCTCCGGTGCCACATAGAGGAGCTTGAGCTCGCCCCGCCGCAGAGCCGACATGGTGCTGCGGTATTCTTCTGCTCCCAGGGTAGAGTTGATTGCCGCAGCGGGGATGCCGCGCTCCTGCAGGGCATCCACTTGGTCTTTCATGAGCGCGATGAGCGGTGATACCACGATGGTGATGCCGGGTCGGCAGAGCGCCGGTAATTGATAACAAAGGGATTTGCCGCCCCCCGTCGGCATGATGGCCAGTGCATCCTGCCCCTGCATGATGGCCTCCACAATGGCATCCTGTCCGGGGCGCAGGGCAGAGAAACCAAAGTACTGCTGTAAGATGGTCTGAATATCCGGCGGCTGATTGGGGGTGGGCATGTGTCTGCTGTATTGTAACAGATGAGCCCGCATAATAAAGATTTTTTTATGCTGTACAACGTGATTCTTGCTTGCCTTTATTCTTGTACCGTGCTAGCCTTTAGTTGGCTCACATGCCCCCAATCACATACACAATATCTCGCTATGAAAGACCTTAAAGGAACACGTACGGAAGCTAATCTGGCAACTGCTTTTGCCGGTGAATCCCAAGCTCATACCAAGTATCTTTACTACGCATCCAAGGCCAAGAAAGATGGCTATGTGCAGATTGCCAACTTTTTCGAGGAGACCGCCCGCAATGAGAAAGAGCACGCCAAGCTGTGGTTTAAGTTGCTGCACGGCAATACCATCCCCGGAACGATTGATAATTTGAAAGATGCTGCTGATGGTGAAAACTACGAGTGGACGGATATGTACAAAGAATTTGCTGCTGTTGCTCGTGAGGAGGGATTCGACCAAATTGCTGAGATGATGGAAGGCGTGGCGGCTATTGAGAAGCAACACGAGAACCGTTACCGTAAGCTTTTGGCCAATATCGAAGGTGGCCTCGTATTCTCCCGCGATGGTGACCAAATCTGGCAGTGTTCCAACTGTGGCCACATTGTGGTTGGCAAAAAGGCTCCTGAGATGTGCCCCGTCTGCTCTCATCCCCAAGCTTATTTCATGATTCTGGCTCAGAATTACTAATTTTTTATCCGTCGGTCGGGGAGGATTGCTGGCGCGTTACCTCCCCGGCCGGCATTTTGTCAACGAACATGATGTGGCAAGCCAATAAAGGGTGTATCATATTCCTGTTGGTGGGTCTTGCCCTCCTGGGTGGGGCTTATTTTTATTTGGCTCCGCAGGATGAACTCTTGGCTCGCAAGGTGCTTAGCACCGGTATTTGTATTTTGCTGGCTGCCGGGGGAATCCTTTCTTGGCTCTCCGCCAAAAAAGACGTATAGTCTGCCTCCTACCCCTTCTCCCCACCCCCATTACGCCCCTTGGGGACCTTCTTACCTATTTCCCTTCTTACCTCTTACCTTCTTACCTTCTTACCTCTTTCCCTCTCACCTCTTACCTTTTTTCAGGTAATACGCATCTCCGCTGCAAGCGCACTCTCTCATTGTTCATTGTGCAAGGCTTGTCTCGCCATAGCTCCTGCGGAGCGGCGGCGGATTCATTGTGCAAGGCTTGTCTCGCCATAGCTCCTGCGGAGCGGCGGCGGATTCATTGCCAAAATTTCCCCGTTGTGGTCACTTGCACGGCGCAGAGGTAGCGCGTGCGCAGCAGGCTGCTATCCCGGTGGCCCATCTCCATCTGTAGCTCGGCGTAGGAGCGAAAATGC
>JAFQGD010000056.1 GCA_017398355.1 Akkermansia sp.
TCCTGTCGGAGTTATATGTCTTGACGATGGAAGAAAATGCAGCATGGCTTATCAAAGCATTGACAAGCTGCGCACACAATGGTAGGTTACTGCTCGGAGATTGGTTCATTTTTTTTTAGCACCGCCAGTTTAATAGCTGGCACCCCAGAACTCAATCTCCATTTTTGTTTTCTTTTATTTCGTTGATATTTTTTCCCTCATGGCCCCCTCTTTCTTTAGAACGCTTTTTGGACAGCTATGGCGTTTGCCCTGGCCTTTGGGTGTCTAATCTTGACCTTTTAACGAATTGGAGTATACTGGGTAGAGTATGGAAGATGCGTTGACTCCCGATGAACGACAGCAAATCAGTTTGATGTTGAATCCCGCAGAGGAAGTGCTCTGGCAGGGGCGTAGCTTGGCTGCTTCGCGCAGGGAAGTAGCTTCGCCTGTTGGTTTGGTGCAGCGTTTGCGCTCGTGGTTTGGGGCCAAAGCCCCCCGGCCGCTGGTGGAAGCGGAGTTGTCTCATCTCTATGTGCTTACCAATAAACGTGTTATTGATACGCTTGGCGGGAAACTCGTGCAGGAGTGGCCCTTGATGCTAGGCATGGTGCAAAAAGTGGAGTTGCGGGAAGACGCATCCGGTGATATTGTTTTTGATTATGCGCCTGGGGCTGCAGCGGGAATGCTGTTGCCTTGTGGTATTCTGCAAGTGGCAGATGTGGCGGGTGTACAGGCCAAACTGGCCGCTGCCATTGATGCCGCTTATCTGGCCTCTCCTTGGACATGAGCCAATCACACCCCCAGCAGGCACCCCAGAAGGAACGAGAGCTTGCCAATTCCTTTTGTCGGGCGCAGAATTTCCGCATGAGGATGAGCTGCTGATACCGTTTGATCCGGGTTGACGAGCACCACCTGCTCGCAAATACTCAGCATGGGCAGGTCTGCTCGGCTGTCTGTGTAGCCGATATCCGCATGCTCAACTCCCATCTGCCGCAATCGTATCACTTTATTGGCTCCTTTATTGTTGCCAGGTGCCTCAATTCGGGGGAAAAGAGGGATGCGGGCAGGGGCTTCTACAGGGGTGCCGATGATATGGGTGAACCCCAGTTTTTCGCCGACTCCTTGTGTCCACCAATTCGGAGATGCAGAACAAAGAATCGTTGTATCACCCTGCCGTCGGTGGCGCTCAATCCGCTCACGGAGAGCAGGGTAGATAGCTGGCAGGAGCTCCTCATCCACAAATTGGCGGCACTCCGCCTCCATCGTTTCGCGCTTCATCCCCCATGCGTAGGAGAGGAAAAGGCGCTTCATTTGTTCTGTGTTGAGCACATTGAGCGCGCGCAATATGCCACATGGAAGCACCAGTAGCAAATACATGCGCCGCCACCCATACCGCCGCAATATCCAGCGGGCAAAGCGGAGCTGCGAATCCCCCGCAAAGAGGGTGCCATCCATGTCGAAGAGGGCTATCATTGTCCGTACTTGAGCTTATCGTGCAGTTTCCATGCCAGCATGATGATAGCGCCCATGATGATGCCACCCAGGTGCCCGGCTTCCCCGCCTGCATTGCTCAGGTTGAAAAGAATCGTACCGCTTGCTATGCCGATAATCCACATAGCAAAGGTGCGCATCTTGAGTGTCACCGGCGGGAAGAGTAGGGATATCCGGACATCCGGATACATGAATGCAACAGCCACCATCACCCCATATATTGCAGCACTGGCTCCTACCATGGGTATCATTTGCCAAGGTGTCACAAAACCATCATAGCCTACGTACTGCGCCAGTTCATTGACTGCTGCAATCGTTTGTGGATTGGTGGGGAGGGTGGTGTACAACCCCATTGAGGCAAGCAGAGAGGAGAAGAGTGCCCCGGCTACCCCGCATGTTAAATAATATGCCAAGAAGCGGCGCCCTCCCATGATTTCCTCTATAGCCGGGCCAAAGAAGTATAATGCCCACATATTAAAAATAATATGTCCCAAATTTGCATGCACAAACTGGTAGCTTATCAGGCGCCATAATTCCCCTTCCATAAAGCAAGTGAACCATGAGTACGCCCCAAAGATGTGGAAGACTGAATCTTGCGTGTCTGACCACGGGATGGACAAAGCCAACAGGGACGGTTTTTGCACGGCTAAACCAATTACAAAGACGGCAATGTTAATGATGATGAGGGATGCTGTAACGCTGATATGACGTTGATTCATAGTGGGGCAAACGGGCGACTGTTAGCGGTGAGATGTCGCGTTCGGGTGCTGTGTTCAACTTTTGGTACTGTGTGACACTATTTTTGCTGCAATACCGTCAATTTCATCCTTGGTGAGCAGGTGTTCCAGTAGGCAGGCTGCTTCTCCTGCTCGCTCGGCTTTTAATCCCGCCACTTCTGTCATGAAACGGTAAAGCACACGGTGTGCGCTAATCACGTTCTCCGCATGCTGTGCTCCTTTCTCTGTCAGTTGGATAGGGCTGTACTGCCGGTATTCAATCATACCCAAATCAGCCAAGCGCCGCATAGCTGCTGTTACACTGGGTTTTTTCACTCCCAGCATTTCCGCTATATCGCTCACTTGTGCACAGCCGTTTTTGTGGCACAGGTGGCCTATGGCCTCCAGGTAATCTTCAGCACTGCGGCTTAGCTTTGTCGGGGTATTACTCATGCTTTTTTGCAGAGGGTTGCCACGCATTCCAAATGCTTGGTCTGGGGGAATAAATCGAATGGCTGCACTTCTACCACCTCATACCCGGCTTTATCGAACTCTGCCAAATCACGAATTTGCGTTGCCGGGTTGCAGGATACATAGACCACGCGTTCGGGGCCGAATGCAAAGAGCTGGCTCAGGAATGCCATATCGCATCCCTTGCGTGGGGGATCAATCACTACAGCTGTTTCTTCGGCCGGGAAATCCACTTGTTCAAAGATGGCTTCTGCGCTGGCGGCCAAGAATTCAGCATGCGATATGTTGTTGCTGCGTGCATTGGCTCGTGCCCAGTCAGCACTCGTCTCGCTTACCTCCACCCCAAGCACCTTTTCAAAGCGGGATGCCAGCGTAAGCGCAAATAATCCGCTGCCGCAGTACGCATCTACCAAGTACCTGGCGCCACCGGCGCAAGCTTGGCGCGCCACGTAATCCGTGAATGCCGGTAATATGTACGGGTTATTCTGAAAAAAGTCTCCGGCCAAGAAATTGAATGTGAGCTCGCCCACTTTTTCTGTGCAGACCGCGTTGTTGTTCGTAATCACGCTGCCTTCGCTCACCCGCATCAACAGGGTTGCCCCACGCTTATACTGCCCCGCTGCTTGGTGTACTGCTTTTCGCAGCGCCGGCAATGCCGCGTTGATGGGCTCCATGGCTATGGGGCATTGTTTCACATCACAAATCTCACTGCGTGAGCCCGCCCGCAAAAAACCGATACTTCCCATGCGAGCCTCTTTAGGCTTTTGAAAATGCGGTGTTATCTTGGAGCGGTAATGGTATATCTCTGGGGAGGCGATGGCGGGTTTTACCGGCAGCTCTAATCCGGCCTGCAATCGCAGCAAATCTGCCACCTGCGCCGTTTTCCACTCCAGTTGTGCGGTGTATTCCAAATGCTGGTATTGGCAGCCACCGCAGTAACCGAAGACCGGGCATTGGGGCTCCACCCGCCGGGGAGACGACTCCAGCACTTCTACCAAGTCTGCCATCGAGCAATTTTTATCGTTGCGATAAATACGTGCTCGTACACGCTCGCCCGGCAGGGTATAGGGCACAAAGACTACCCAGTTGTCGATGCGGCCTACGCCGTCTCCCATGTTGGAAAGATTATCAATCACCAATTCCACCTCTTCATGGTAGGCAAATGGTGTCGGCACAAATTTACGAGGAGGAGTAGCCATACCTTATCAGTTCTTTTCTTCTCCGGTCAGCTTTCCGTGTATGTCCATCGGCAATGCTGTCGGCAGCATCGGCGAGCGGAATCCGTGTTGTTCTGCGCTGTTGGGGAGGAATGATGCAGCCTCGTTCACACTGGCAGCCTCCTCCGGCGGTGCGTATTGCCCCATGCGCAGAGCCTTTCTCCCCGGTATGCTCGAGGGCAGCACTTCCGTATCTTGCATGGTGCCTTCATTGTCCGTTTGTGTGGGGGTGGTCTCTTGCTCTTCTGGCGCGTTCGTACTCCCGGCTGTATCTTCCGCCAGCAACTTTTCTGCGGCGGCTTGCTGTTCCGGCGTGGGTGTTACCGCTCCTGTTTCCTCGGTGCGTTCTTCTTTTTTCTGCACCTGGGCTTCTTCCTTGTCCTCTTTTTCTTTCACCTCATCTGCTTCCGGCTTTTTTGTGCTCGCCTCAGCTGCTTTTTCCGGTGGCGGCAGCAAATCATCGATAGTTTGTTGTTGAAACGGTGTACATGCTACCACAGCCATACCGATTGCTCCACTCAGGACTGTCCCATAAATCTTCATGCACCACATGTTAGCATCCTTCGTTGGCGTATGCAAGCTTAATCCCCCCCTTGTCTCGTCTTTCCGGCGAGGAGCTGTTTGGAAGGGGGATTCACTTGTTTTTTTCTTCTTCTCTTGTCATTTCCGGTCTTTAAGCTTGCCTACGGGGGGCTCTTGTGCTACCATGCTATGGTACTAGCATTCCTTTCTTACCCTCTTTTATCATATGAGACTGCGCCTCAATACCTCTCTTCGCCGTGCGCTGATGGCAGCCATGGCAACTGCATGCACCCTTTTATCCTCCACCGCTTGGGGCGGTGTGGCAGATGCGCGCTATGACTTACAGTATTACTTGGATTTTGCCCGCAACAAGGGCATGTTCTCGGCCGGAGCTACGAATATATCCGTGTATTTTAAAGATGGTAATGGGCAGAGCAACCCCACGATTCCGCTGATGCCGAATCTGGACTCGTATGCCCAGCGCGGGCAAGTGATAATGGGCTCTTTATCACCTTTGGGGGGCGCTAATTTGGTGGCGCCGCAATATGTCAACAGTGCATACCATTGCCCGGAGAGTGATGTGTATTTCCTCTCCGAAAACGGGAGCATGGCCGTGTGCTACTCATCGACCGGGTATACGGGTACGGGTGCGGGCGACTGGAGTATGCAGCGCCTCAACAAGGTTGTGACCGAGGTGGCCTACACCCCCATGGCAAGCGAGGCGTTCCTCCTTTCTCTCAATTACGGGGATTGGCTGTACCGCTTGGGCAATGGCGGTTCATTTGATACGGAGGGCAATGGCTTGAACCCCGGCAGCAATGCCTTGGGCGGTATGATTGATGTTGCTTCCGTGTCGGTTTTGACCAATCAGGGGGATTACCGTATTCATGCCTCGTTGTGGCAACAAGGCCCGCCCTTGGAGATTGGCGTGACGCAGGGGGATAGCGGCAGCCCCGTCTTTGCGTGGGATGCGGACAATAACCGCTTCCTCTACTTGGCATCACTTTCCTCGGGCAACCCGGTTGCAGGGTATAGCAACTACCTGAATGCGCACAACAATCCGGAGAAAGCGCAGGCTTTCATGGATAATTATACCATCAGCGTGAGCGGGTTTTCCGGGGAGGAAACCATCATTTGGGGGGCGCAGGATGGTTCCACCGGCAAAGGACAGCTGACACAGGGGGATACCTCATACGAATATACCGGCAGCGGCACCTCCAACTCGGTGAAAGACCACATGGGGCTCACGTTCTCTACCGCAGATGCGCAGAATATCCAAACCCAAACGCTGGAGCTGCAAGGCAGCGTGAATATGGGGGCAGGTGCGCTCACCTTTGATAGTGGTAGCTGGAAACTTACGGAAACGGACGCTTCGCACACCTTCAACAGCGCCGGTTTCGTGGTGAACGCAGGGGCGGAGCTCACGCTTGAACTCACCGCCTCGGCCAATGAAGAATGGCGCAAGGTGGGGGAAGGTATCATGACTATTGCCGGCAGTGGTGACAACAATGCCGTGCTGCGTGTGGGCGGCGGCGAAACCAAGTACATCATCGAGACAGATGAGTCCGGCAACATCACCGGCTGTACCTTGGGCAATGCGGGCGAAACCCGCCTGGCGCGTCAGGACGGCTATGCCGCTTCCTCGGTGCGTCTGGAGGGCGGTGTGGCCATCATCGTGTTGATGGAGGATGGTCAATTCAAGACCAACACCACAGCGGGGGATACGTTCACCTTCGGCAACGCCGGCGGTTTGCTCAACCTCAACGGGCACGATTTGACTTGGGGGGTCATCAATCAACAAGGCTCCGGCACGGGGGCTCGCATCGGCAACTTTACCCCGCTCAATGAGACCACCCCCGGCAAGGCTACATTCACCTATACCGGTACGGGGACTTTCCAAGGCTGCTTCATGGATGAGGGGGCGGACGGCGCACAACTGGCTGTCAACTACAACAATGCCGATGGCGGCACTTGGGTGCTCACCGGCAATCACAGCAATGCCGGCGGCTTCACGGTCAGTGCCGGTACCATGGTGCTGCAGGGCTCCAACACCCCGCATGTGATGATGACCGATAGCGGCGACTGGACCTACGCCACCATGATGGGTGCCGATGTCACCGTGAAGAGCGGTGCCACGTTCCGGCTCTCCCACCATGCGCTTATGACCGGCAATGTCACGGTGGAAAATGGCGGTTCGTTTGTGCTCAATCAAACGGTCAATGCTGTGTCAGAATCCATCAGCGGCAGCTTGCGGCAGGACATGACGGATAAGTTTGCTTATTCATTCAAGGGGGATGTGACACTGAACACCGGAGCCACGATGAGGGCGGATATCAGCTCTCCTGTTGCCACCACCATGCAAGGCAACATTACCGGCACCGATACCAATATAACACAGTTCACCAAACAAGGAAGCGGTGTGCTGGTGGTGCAGGGCAATGTGAATATACCCGTGGGTGCTATTGAGACCGGTGGCTTGGTCATTCATAAGCCCACAGATTCAAGCAATTGGTGGAGATGGAATATCGGGGAGCAAGG
Organism: Akkermansia sp.; assembly: GCA_017398355.1. Lineage (GTDB taxonomy): Bacteria > Verrucomicrobiota > Verrucomicrobiia > Verrucomicrobiales > Akkermansiaceae > Akkermansia. The sequence goes on from JAFQGD010000056.1 coordinate 6,935, forward strand.
TTTCCTTGCCGTGGTGGGAATGGAAAATAGCGAAGTGCTGAAATATGTGGGGACGAGCTCTTCCGGTGTGTTGGCGCTTACTCAAGATCAGACGACCGCACTGGATCTTTCCTACCGCCAGAACCTGTACATCGGCGCGTATGGGGATAAAGCCATCACCTATGGTACGGCAGATGCGGAGCTTGCAGCCAATAGCAACGGACAGTGGTTGCTGGGCGGTGGTACCGGTACCCTTGAGGTGGCTTTTAAGCTTACCGGGGAGAACGACCTTATCATCGGCAATGAATATTCCTCCGGCACGGTGCATCTTACCAATACTTCCAACGATTTTACCGGCACAATTTACATCAAAGGCCTCGGCAATATGCTGACATACGAGAATGGTGCTTTGGGGCAGGCTAAAGTCTCTCTCTCCTATGGCAATGCCATGTCCCTTTATGATGCCTCCCAATTTGACATCATCGATACATCTGCTTCCGGTGTTTTGGCCATTGCCTCGGGCGATGCAGATTTGAACTTGAGCGGTAAGAACTTTTCGCTCGGTGCAAACGGTGATTTAACCTACACCGGCACGCTGACGGTGGGTGCGGAAGATACATACCGCTTTGGCGGTGTGGGTAATCTGACGCTTGATACGGCGCTGAATCAGTCTACTAAGATGGAGCTGGATGGGCAGGGGATGAGTGGCAGCAGTGTCACCTTTGCACGCCAAAATGCTTTTGCGGGGGATATTGTTGCGGGGGGCGGGTTGTACTTGGATTCGCCAAACAGCACGGGCAATATCGCTATTCATGCCGGGCATGAAGAAGCGTTGGCCGCTGCATCTTCCATCGAATTGCAGAAGGGAGCCACTCTTTACACGGATGGCAAAAATCTGACCGTCAGCAATCTTTCTGTGCAGACCGGGGCTGCCGTTGCTAACACGACTACTCAAGATTCCACGCTGCAGCTTCATGTCACAGAGAATACTTCGACCACGATTGCGAACGGTGCTCTTCAGGAAAATCATTATGAGGTAGCAGAAGATGTGTATGAGGTGGCCGGTATTCACTTGGTCAAAACCGGTGCAGGCACGCTCACCCTTGGTCAGCATACTTCCTGGACCGGCGGCCTGACTGTCAAGGAAGGTACGGTGAAAGTCAACGGTAATTGCAGCGATACGGTGGGATTGGGGGTTACCGGCATGAGCATCATGGTGGAGGCCGATGGTACTTTGGACCTGACGTTCAATCGTGTGTCCAGTGGTGATATTGATCAGACTCGGTTACCTCAGTACATCAAAGGCAACGGTACGGTGCGTGTTTCATCCGGTGGTGCTATTCTTTTCTCTGACAACGCTGCGGGGTTCACCGGCACGGTAGAAGTGGCGGGCAATACTCGTTTGTATATAGGTAAAAACTTGTGTGGGGTCATATCTCCTCATGCTACATATGAAAACTTGGCCGTTTTTAAAGATGCCACCATCAATGTCACGGCCGGTAGCCAGGCACGTATTACCAATATGTTCCGCTACGGAGAAGTGAACGGCAGCGCTTCCACGACGAGCGCAGATTTCATTATCGCCGGTACCGGCTTTGCCGGAACTGACAACGGACTTTACGGTTCCGGCTCTGAGCCTCTGCTCGTTGCAGCTCTCAACTCGGGTGCTTTGAGTGTGGATTTGGGTTCTGTCATTACCGGTAACGTAACGCTGGCAGATGATGCGACTATATCTTCGTGGTCAAAAAATGCCACTGAGACCTTTAACTGGGGCGGGCATTACTATGGGCAAAAACAATATGGTCGGAGTAACAAGCTTGGCGGTACGCTTCGCGGGCTCATTTTGGGTGCGGGCAAGACTTTGACCTTGGGCGGCAACGAAGGCCTGACCTTCACGGCAGACTCGGCCAACACCTACGGTGATTTGCTGATAAGCAACGGCAACGGCAACAATGATGACAAGTTTGCCCTGCGTTTGAATGGTGGTGCCGCACGCAGCCAAACCAGCACGGCGCTGGGTACCGGTTCGGTGACTCTGCAAGACGGCCTTATCCTGCGCCTGGCCGGCACCGGCACGGCGGATAACACGGATATTGTCTACACCTATGAGAACGGCATCAACGCCGGAGCGGGGGCTACGCTGCAAAGCTACAACATCACCAACCGCCTGACAAACGCCGTCGTGATGAGCGGAGATAGCCTGAACCTGGCCACGGCTCACGGCGGTGTGTTGGAACTGGCAGGGGGCATTAACGGCAGCGGCACGTTGAATGTAGCGGCCGGCTCCAAGGTGATATTGGGCTCTGCCTCTGCCGGCAACGCGCAGTTCATCGGCACCGTGGCAGCCGGTGCCGGGGCAGATATCACCCTGGCTTCCCCCGCTGTGATGGATGCGGATACCACTTTCACCGGCACGGATAGCCTCACCCTGCGTCTCTGCGGCACAAAGGATTTCACCCTTGGCGGCATTTCCCTAGCCGGTTCTCAGGTGACAGTGGATGAAGTGACAACAACCACCCCTACCTCCCTCACTCTGCATTTTGACTTCACCAACACCCCGGTGGCAGCCGAGGCAGATACGTGGAGCACCCTCACGCTGAAAGATGCCATCACGGCAGATAGCACCACCATTGCGCTGGATTTGAACATGTTCAGCGAAATTAACAGCGGCTCTTATACGCTTATTTCACAAGCCGGGAGCAGCACGAACTACACCTTGGCGGATACGATGAACGGCCGCTTGAGCCTCTCTACGGAAACCGGAGCGCTGGTGTTGACCGTGGGGGGAGATAACCGCCTGTATTGGCGTACAGACGGCGAGAGCCCAGATTGGAATACCACAGATGCCAACTGGTATTCCGATGCCACCGCATCGCAAGGCCTTACAGCCTTTACAGACTCGGCTAATGTGATGTTGGATGCCTCCGGCACGGAAGAGGGGAACAGCGCGGAAAACCGCGAGACCATCACCCTGAGCGATACCCTGACCGTAGGCACCATCGGTGTGCAGGATGAAGCCTATGAATTGACCGGCACCGGTGCTATTTCTGCCACATCTTTGACCGTCGGTGCGGGTGGTGATTTGAAACTCAGCAACACCGGCGCCAATACCTTTGCCAACGGCATCGTGGTGAATGATGCCTCCTTGACGATCAGTTCCGCTGCTGCGCTGACGGCGAATGTCAGCGTGGAAAACGATGCTTCTTTTGCTCTGGTCGGCGGCAGCATGACCGGACAGCTGACGGTGACGGATGCCTCCGCCTCCCTCTCCAATGCCACCTTGACCGGCAATATCAAGACTGATGGTACGGGCTCCCTGAGCCTGAGCGCTGCCACATTCAGCAATGCCGGCAGTTCCATCGCTTTTGATTATGGTAGCCTTTCCGTGACGGCCGGGACACAGCTCGGCGGTACATTCAGCTGGGTGGAAAACCAACCCACCGTGCAGGTGGAGAACATGGCGATTGCCGGTGGTACGCTCACCTCGACCGTGGCTTTGCAGGCCGATTCGCTGGATATGGCAAGCGGTTCTGCTTTGGTTCTCAATCATTCCACCGGGGCGCAGTCATCCATCAGTACCATTACCGGTGCAGGTTCTCTGACCAAGCAAGGCTCAGATGCTTTGTCCTTGGGCTCCGCAGCGCTTAGCTATGCCTCATTGCAAGGGGGCGAGACGAGCATCACGGGTGCCACCACCATCAGCGGTCAACTTTCCGTTGCCAAGGCCACGCTCAATATCGAAGAAGGTGGCTCCCTGACGGTATCTCAGTTTACCGCCGGTAATGAGAATAATGGCAATTCCTCCGTGGTCAATATCAACGGCGGTACTCTCACCATCACCGGCTCGACTGCCGGAGATACGAATAACTCCAGCTTCCTGTTGGCCCACTGGAGAAATTTGACTTCTGTGCTGACTCTGAATTCCGGTTCTATTGTGGCAGAAAATGCCACCATGCACATGGGCTGGGACTCCGGTGCTACATTCAAGGCTTTAGGTGGTGAAGCTACGCTCAAGGGTGTGCTTTTCGGTACTTCCTCAGATGGTTCCGGATCCCGATATCGCGCGGATACGTTTGAATTGGGCACGGCTACCACAGGCTCGGCTACACTCAAGATTGGTTCTGCCGGTTTTGCCGGCATTCGTTCGGAGGATACGGTGAAATTCGGTGAAGGTTCTATTGTCGCAACGGCCGACTTTGCTATCTCCGGGGCTGATGAGCCTGCCGTGCAGCTCATCGGCACTGTCGGCGGTACCATTTTCGATACCAATGGCCACACCATTACCGTCAACACCGCTATCAACGGCGAAGGCAAGGTGACCAAGCGCGGAACCGGGACTCTGGCCTTGGCCGGCAGCGGTGCGGCATTTACCGGGCAGCTGGCCGTGGAAGCCGGTGCTCTGCAAGTCAACACCGTGAGCAAAGACCTGTTCGCTTTTGCGACTTCCGTCTCTATCGGCGAGTCCGCCGTTTTGGATTTGTCTGCCATTGATTTTGCTGTTGATGGCAATGCGATTAGTCTGGGGGCTTCTACCACGGTTTCTTTTGCAGATTCCGCCACGGTAGCCTTGGGCAGCTTGGAAGAAGATACGATTTACAGTATTTTCAATGCCGGTATCGGTGAGCTGGACGGTTGGGTGGGGCTTTCCGTGGCGAACTTTACCATGAACGGCATGAAGATGGTGGATATGGGGCGTGGTGTCTCGGTTTCTCTTGATTCTCTCGGCACTTTCTCGTACTCCATTGATAGCTGGGATCTTGTCTGGAATGGACCAGCCACCGGCGGCACGTGGGATACCACCGACTCCGAGTGGCAAACCACCCGCCCCAACGCTGAAACCGGCGAGCCGGAGACCATCTCCACCACATTTGTCTCCAATGATAACGTGACCTTCAATTCCACTGCTTCAGTTTCGCTGAGTAGTAACATTACCGCCAACGAGGTGAGGATTACCAATGGCGCGACGCTGACCCTTTCTTCAAATGTCTTGACTGCCAACAAGATTACAATTGAATCCGGTAGCAAGTTGAATGATACGTTTGCCTCTGTTCTTGCCGGCGTGAAGACTTTTGAGCTTGCAAGTGGTGCAGAGTTGGGAATTAAATATAGCGGTTCTCCTACGTACACTTCTGAAGTGATGGGTGAGGGTACTATTGTGCTGTCCGGCGGTGGCAGCATGACATGGAATCCCACCGATGGCACATTGAACATGGGAACGCTGACAATTAAGGATGCAAATACCAGTTTTACGACCGACAGTGCTTTCTCTGCCAATGTGTTGAATATGACGAATGGTACGGCCACTTTTAATGGCACCACCTCGATTACCACCGCTAATTTCAACGGCGGTACGGTTAACTTTGCCACAGAGTCTCTTTCCATCGGCACTTTCAACCGTGGTTCAGGTAATGTCAATTTCAAGCTCGCCAACGGGGTCACTCAAGCCACATACAATTTGGGGGCTATCACTGGCGCAAATGCCGGGACGATGACAATTGACCAAGGGGTTACGGTCAACGTAGAATCTATTTCTACGACACATAGCAATGTTTCTCGCAAGCTTGTTGTAAATGGGGTATTAAACATAGATAAGAATTTGAACTATAATGGGTATTATAGTGCAGGCGAAACATTTGAAGGAAATGGTGTAATTAATGTGACAGGTGATGCCTATGTATTGATGTATGACAACGAGGCCAATTTTGCAGTCAATGAACTCAATATAGGTGGTAAGTTTATACTCGATGTATACGCATATGGAGCTAAGAATTTCAACATCAAAGATGGTGTTGTTTCTGTGACCGGGCAGGTAGACAATACGCGCGGCGGCGCTGGTACAGGTTCAGATTATGCCTATCTCAATATTGTAGGCGGGTCGTTAGTGATGGAGGGTGGCTCTATCATGAACAAGGGTCAGCTGAATATTGTGTCTGGCTCCTTGGTGCAGGCGGGTGGTGAGTCTAATATCTCCAACACAGTGAGCATGACCGGCGGCGAGCTGAGCGTGACGGGGGGGACAATGAACATCGCCTCCACGGCGGTTACCGGTTCGGGGGGTAGCATATCTGTCTCCGGGGGTGAGCTGGCGTTGAGTGCAGCGGCGGCCGAAGCTTTGCTGGGTGGAGTGAGTGAGTTCTCCCTCAGCGGTGGTGAACTGGATTTGAGCGAGATGAACTTCAGCACAGAAGCCGCCGGTGCTATTTCCTTGGCAAGCGGTGCTGAGTTTAGCTTTGGCGCAGATGGAGTCATCGCCTTGGGAGCGTTGGCGAGCGATACTGTATACCACATCTTTGATGCCACGGATGCAACACTGCATGGCTGGGATACAAGCACGCTCAGTGCCTCGAACTTCATGTTGGGAGACAGCAACTTGGCCGCCATGGGGGATGTGACTTTGACGCTGGGTGACACGGGCACATTCTTCTACACACTACAAAACGGAGAAACCCTGATTTGGGCAGGCGGTGCAACCGGCACGTGGGACAAAGCCACGGCCAACTGGGATGCCACGCCCGATGTGGCAGATGATGCCAATGCCGTGTTTGGGGATGGCAAAAGTGTCCTCTTCAATAGCGATGCAGCGGTTTCACTGGATGAGGACATTTATGCCGGCTCCGTGAAGATTGCCAATGGTGCGACCGTGAGCTTGGATGAAAGCGCCGGAAAACTTACTGCATCCACCATTTCCGTGGGAGAGGGTGCAAAGCTGAGTCTGAGTGCGGTACGGACAGATGCCAATATTGGCTCCAATATCACCGGCCTCGGCACAGTGGAGCTGAGCGCGGGCACGGGATGGAATTCTGTCATTACCATGGGCAACGGATTCACGGGCGAGACTCATCTTAAGCAAGGTCAAGTCACACTCGTTCACAGCACGAACGGATCTGCCGTTGTAGGCTCTAAACTGGTGTTGCTGACGGATAATGCCGATATTCAGCTGACCAATATTGGTAATCAACAAACAACATGGGCGGGTAACCTTGAGCTGCGTGGCACGCATGAAATGCACTCCAATTCCAATACAGACTTCACATTTGCCGGCAACGTGACCGGCGAGGGCACCTACGCTAAACAGTCTACGGGTAAATTGACCTTTGGCGAGAACGGCTCGGTAAACTTGGGTAAGTTCACACAGAGCGGTGGCGAGACGATATTTGCCGGTGCCACCACGCTCCAAGAATTGGCATTTACGGGCGGCTCTATTACGTTGTGGAATGCCGCCGCAGCTTCCGGTGCTTCTAAGAGTATTACAACTCTGAAAATGGGTAACGGAATGACGATAGCCACGAATGATCGAGCAGTCGTTACTGCTGCAACAACTATTGGCACGCTGCAGATGGATGGTACCACCGCGACCGTGCAGGATACGCATCACTCCGGGTGGATTTCCATTGATACATTGAAGTTGGGTGACGGAGTTTCGTCTGCCACTTTGACATTAAAGAAGTTATCTTCCTCTGCTAACGTTAGTACCTTTGAGTTGGGTGCAGCCGTTGCCGATGCCGGCAATTTTGCGGGAACTATAGAATTGTTGGGTTCTATGACCGTAGATGCAAACAGTGGAGATCGCTCGGCAGGTATTGTTCTGTCAAATAGCACGGTGGCTCAGAATGCCATTGTTTCTTTGGGAGCGAATAATTCAACGAAGTCCTCTTCCGTGCAGGTGCTTGGTATCAATGCCGCGAATACTACGATAGCCGGCTTGGTTTCCCGTTCCAATGAGGCTGACCGCTCTATCGTGTTTTCCGGCGCCTTGGCTGCGGATAAGGCATGGAGTGCTCAAACGAAGGCCGCTACGCCAAACACCCTCACTATCAACACGGCAAATGGTGCTACGCATGAGTACTACGGCCAAGTGCAGAATGTGAACCTAGTCATTGACGGCGAGGGCACACAGAAGTTCTTGGGTGCGAGCAATAGTTTCAACGGTACCGTGACGGTGCAGGGTGGCACGGCGGCATTTGATGCGGCCGGTACATCTTTGCTGGAGCATGCCACGGCCTTTACCCTGAGCAACGAGGGTGTGCTGGATTTGAGCGCCATCTCCTTCGGTTCTGATGATGCTGCTGCCAATGCCATCGCTCTGGCAAGCGGTGCAACATTCACCTTCTCCGACAATTTGGACAATGACGGTGGCTTGGTGATTGATTTGGGCGCTTTGAGTGCTGATACCACCTACCAAATCTTTGACTTGAGCGCGGAGAATGCCTCGCTGGCCGGATGGAATCTTGATACCTTGGATTTGGCGAACTTCCGCATCAATGGTGCCTTGCTGGCAGATTTGGATTATGCTGATATAGCACTTGGCGAGGATGGTACCTTCTGGTATAGCTTGACAGATACCAATACCCCTGACGTGTTGTACTGGGTGGGCGGCGAGACCGGCACGTGGAATACCACGGATACTGTGTGGGACAGCACCCCGGATGACATCACGGATGCCAATACCAACTTTAGCCCGGATGCGCACGTGGCCTTCAACTCCTCAGCTGCGGTGGATATTGCCGGCACGGTGCAGGCTGCCAGTTTGACGGTAGAGGGTGCAGATACCACCCTCTCCCTGCAGAGCGGCAACCTGACGGTGACTGATATGTATCTGGAAGGTACGCTGGATATGGCCGACGGCGTGACTCTTACCGTGAACAACACGGAGGAAGTGAGTATCTCCGGTATTACCGGTAGCGGCAAGCTGGTGAAGAACGGCAGCGGCACGCTGGAATTGGGTGATGCAGAGTTGCATACGCTTGATTTTACGCATAACAACGGTTCCTATGCACAGGCTGTGGGCGAACTGCATATTACCGGTACGGTGAGCATTGCAGATACGCTTTGTGTAGGTGATGGTACCTTGACTATAGGGGAAGATGCTGTTGTGACAACAAAGGTATTCCAAGCAGTTTCCAATGGTAAGAATGCCAATAGCCGTATTGAAATTGCCGGCGGTAGCCTGACCATTACCGGTACAGATGATGTAGATGGTGAAACAACGGATTTCATCTTGGGTTACTGGCACAATAGCAATACATCATCTGCTCAGCTCACACTGTCTTCCGGTACGCTTACAGCAGAGAATACCTCTTTGTACATGGGATATGATTCTCCGGGGGTGTTCAAAGCTTTGGGGGGTGAGGCAACGCTCAAGGGTATCCGATTCCGTAATAATGCGGCAGATGCTGATACTGTTGAGCTTGGTACGGCAACATCTGCCAATGACAGCGTGACGGTAACGATTGGCAGCACGGGTATTGTTGGCATGGCAAGTAACGATGTGATCAAACTGGGTGGCGGTACTCTCAAGGCTTCGGCAGACTTTGCCATCACGGCACAAAGCGGAGCCACGCCTAGCGTATCGCTCATCGGTACGACTGCCGGCACGGTTTTTGACACCAATGGGCACAACATTACCGTGAATACCGTGTTGAGCGGTAGCGGTAAGTTGGTGAAGAACAGCACGGGCAATCTCAAGTTCACAGCCGCCAATACCTACACGGGCGCTACCACTATCAATGCAGGCAGCATTGTGCTGGATTTGGGCACGACTACCAATGATGCCGGTGATACGGTGAACCGCACCTACACCCTGGGTGGTACGGTAAGCGGTAGTGGCACGCTGGAAGTGGCAGCGGGTACTACGCTGAAAGTGGCAAATAACAAGACCATCTCCTCTGCCTTGTTGGTGAATGGTGGTGTGGTGGACGTGACCGCGAACAATAACAAGGTGATGGCCGGTAACATTACGGTGCAAAATGGCGGTGAGCTGAAGTTCACGTATTCCGGCAGTTCTGACCAGTACGATTGCTTTGCTATCGATAGTACGGCTCGTACGATTACTTTGGATAATGGTACGCTGGATTTGGGCGCTATGCGCCATACCATGCAAAACTGGAGTATCACCATGAGTAATGGTTCTCTTCTTAAGGGTACGGGAAGTAGTTATACCATCAATAATAAGTCCTATACCGCAGCCTTGGATGTGGCAACCAACAATATGACGATATCCTCCACATCCGGAGATAATGAGATCTCTGCCGTGACACGCCTGCGTACTAATACATTGAAATATAATGTAACGGGAGGTACGTTGACAATTTCGGGAGAGATTATGTCAGAGGGTAGCAATCCGGCTATTGCCAAGGAAGGTTCGGGTGACCTCATCTTCACACGGGATCACACCTTTGCCGGCACTACGACCATTTCCGCCGGTAAGTTGGTATTGGATTTGGGTACGGTGACGACGGGTGAGGGCGAGAATGCTGTGACGACCAATGGCATGTATACCTTGGATGGCGCGGTGAGCGGTGCCGGCACCTTGCAGGTGATGGGTGGCACCACCGTGGTGGCCGATGCCGCAGCGGAGACTATTTCCACCGCCGTCATCTTGGAAAAAGGCTCTGTGCTGAAGCTGGCCAATGGTACGACCAATACTTTGTCCAAGGAGGTGACCAAGGGGACAAGCGGGGCCGGTACGCTGCAAGTGGATGCTGGGACAACGCTGGAGAATGCTGGAAAGACTATCTCTGCCGATTTGGTGCTCAATGGCGGTAATGCCACGCTGAGTGGTAATAAAACTATAAGCGGTGATATTACCATCCATTCCGGCTCAGTCCTGACGGCGGGTGGCTCAAACGATGACACTTTGGTTTATGCGGACGAGAATGGTGACTATACGCGCACGCTGACCATCAATGCAGGAGGCGAGTTAGCCCTGGGTGACCGCCGCTGGTCTATAGGCAATGAGAGTCAAGGCTCCGGCGGCAGTGTGTATGATATTGAGCTCAACGGTGGTAAGATTACCGGTAATGGCACAGTAACGAGTGGCACTGCAACCGGTAGTCTGGATTTCTTTGAGAATGGCAAGATTTCAGCTACGGGTACTACCGGTGAAATATCTGCTGAGATTCGCGTGAGAAATGATAACAACAAACTTGCGCTTACGGTGACTGGTACTGATGATAAGCTGGAAGTGAGCGGAAACATCGTTGGTAATGGCGGCATCTCGAAGTCCGGTGCAGGTAAGCTGGTGTTGAGCGGAGCAAACACCTATGCGGATGATACCCAAATCACCGCCGGTACGCTGGAGCTGCAAGGAGCCGGCAAGCTGGGAGCAGGGGATGTGATCATTGCTGCCGGGGCTGAGCTGGCAGCTGCCACCACCGCTACGCTTGATGGTGAAGGGAATGTGACTACCGAATCGGAGACTTGGGCCAGTGTCACCAGTACATCCGATACGGCTGCTGCCGCTATCAACGGTGCAGCCATCACCCAGACAGAGGCCACCAAGACGCTGGCCGTAGCCAGCCGTAGCACGGATGGCACGCGCGGCACGTTGGAGAACACCCTGGTGCAGATAGCGGCGGATGCCACCCTGACGGTGGATAGCATGATGATCAGCTCCACCAGCCGAATCTCCGGTGCGGCAGCCGTCTATGCAGCCCGTGCGGTAGAAAACAGCACGGCGCAAGTGCAGCTGAGCAATAGCATCCTGCAACTGGATACGAGTAACAGCACCGTGGCAGATGCCCCCGTGACCATGGATTTGGGCACGCTGCAAGCCACCGGCAGCAGCGATGCCGGCGGCGCGCTCACGCTCGGTGCTGCCGGCAAGGTGCTGACGGTGAGCACGGATGTCTTCAGCAACCTGGCGCTGACAAGTGGCACCGATTTTGCGGTGGACTTCAGCAGCTTGTTGTCGAGCATTGATGTGGCAGATGCGGACTTTGTGTACCTGAACTTTGGCGATACGGTGAGCGCGGATTGGAGCACATCCTCCCTTATGGGGACTTGGCAGGATTACCAATTGGACGCATACTACCAAAGCGCTGTGGCTGCGGGTGATGCGGTGCCGAATGTGGGTGTGTATTTTGATGTGCGCGCCATCCCCGAGCCGACCACATCAACGCTGAGCTTGCTGGCACTGGCTGCACTCGTAGCACGCCGCCGTAGAAAATAAGCACTTCGGAGGCGTCTCGCTAAAAATTAATCTTGCACCCTTGCTTTCGGGCAGGGGTGCAATTTTATCTACCAAATGTTTATCTGTTGTGGGTGAGAGGAGTTTCGCACATGAGGCAGCTTCGTAATATTTTCCTGTTCGCGCTTGCAATGAAGTTCATGTTTTGGTACAATCAGCGCGACATGGAGCTAGCTGAAGCCGTATTGAACACACAGGGTCGTCCTATCATTTTGATAGGGTTGATGGGCTGTGGCAAGACGACAGTTGGTAAAGAGCTTAGCAAGAAGACGGGCAGGCCTTTGCTTGATATGGATTCTGTGATTGAGGAGAAAATCGGCAAGCCTATTGCAGATATTTTTCGCGATGAGGGCGAGGCTCGTTTCCGCGCGCTGGAAACGGTTTTGTTGCGCTATTTGGAGAGCGAGGAGGGAAGCCTTTTTTGCCGCAACTCCATCATCTCGACAGGTGGCGGTGTGGTGATACGCGAGGAAAATCGCGAAATTTTGCGTCGTTTGGGCTTTACTGTGTGGCTGAGTGTGGATGTGAATATCCTCATTAGCCGCACAATGCGCAATAACAACAGACCCTTATTGCGCCGCCCGGATAGGGAAGAGGTGCTCAATCAATTGCTGGAGCAGCGTAGCCCCTTGTATGAAGAAACGGCGCATCTGAAGCTTGATAGCTCGCATTTGGATATACCCGCAGTTGTGCGGGAGGTACACAAGGCGGCGTGCTCATTCTTTTCTGCCTAAGGGGGAAGGCAGCCGCACGAAGAGCGATGCGTAAAAATCAGATCACGAGCCCACGCAGCAAAAGCTCCGCATTATTTTGAGTGCGGGCGATATTCTTGAGCAGCGCTTCCAGGGCTTCCCATCCGGGTTGGCTGGCCAGTTGGCGCCTGAGCTGGAGAATACGAGTCATTTCATCCGGGTGGTAGAGGCGGTCATCATTTCGAGTACCGCTTTGGGGAATGGAAATGGCCGGGTAGATGCGGCGTTCTGCCAATTCACGATCGAGACGGATTTCCATATTACCCGTGCCCTTGAATTCCTCGAAAATAATCTCATCCATGCGGGATTCCGTGTCTACCAAGCAGGTTGCCACGATGGTAAGGCTGCCGCCTTCTTCCAGATTGCGCGCTGCACCAAAGAACTTGCGGGGCTTTTCCAATGCATTGGAACCAAGGCCGCCGGACATGACGCGGCCACCTACTTGATTTGCGTTGTACCCACGAGCCAAGCGGGTGAGAGAATCCAGCATAATGATGACATCCTTGCCTTGCTCCACCAAACGGCGCGCGCGCTCCAGCACCATATCGCTGAGTTGTGCATGGCGGCGGGAAGGTTCATCGAACGTGGAGGCGTACACCGGCACATCTACTGTTTCTTCAAAATCTGTCACTTCTTCCGGACGCTCATCCAGCAGTAGCACCAGCAGCTCGGTATTGGGGTAGTTGGCTCGAATGCTACGTGCCATCGTCTTGAGCAGAACAGTCTTACCCCCTCGTGGCGGGGCAACCACCAAGGCCCTCTGTCCCATACCCAGCGGGGTGATGAGGTCCAACACGCGCATTGCCGGGGATTTGATGTCGGCATTCTCTAAGATGATACGTTCACGGGGAAAGAGCGGAGTCAGCTTATCAAACTCCTTTTTCTGAACAAAATCAGCAGCGGGAATACCTTCAATTTCCAGCACTTCTGCTGCACCCAAGTAGCGCTCTGAGCGCCCTTTTTCCGGGCGAAGCGCTACCTTGATGAGATTTCCGGAGCGCAAATCGTAGCGGCGAATCAAATCCGAGGAGAAGTAAATATCATCCGCCCCGGGGCGGAAGCTGCGGGCTTCATCTCGCAGGAGGGAGTATGAATCTTTACCCACTTCCAAGATGCCGGTTACATGAACTTGGCTACCCTCTGCCAGATAGCTGCGAGCCATTTCTGCCACAAGTTCTGCGCGAGTGAGGTTGGCTGTGCTGTGGTGGGAGAGCGCAGTGGCGCGCTTCTGCAGTTCATTGAGGGGCAGGGCTCGCAGCTCATTCAGGTTGATGATGACAGAGCGAGCATGCATCACCTTGGCTTCTTTTGCCAGCTCGGCATCATAGAATATTTGCACTTGTTGGCGCAGGTTTTCCGGTGTGCTTTCGTTCCAAAAAACTATGTCTGCCCGGTCTATTTTCTCTTGGGTCGGCAGTTGCGCTGCCATCATGGCTTCGGCTTCTTCTTGGCTGAATCCATTGCGCTTGGCCATGCGGGCAATCTGCGTTGTGGCAGAGGCCGCGACCACACACACTTTGTCTGCACCAAATTCTACAGGACTTTCGTAGTACAAGGGGATATCGACCAAGAAGGTGTGGACATCATTGCGACGGCGAGCTTCAGCCTGAGCCGACAAACACATTTGAGCAAGCTTGGGATGCGTTATTTCTTCTAAACGATGGCGCCCGGCGGCATCATTTTGGACAATAGAACGCAGGTAATCTTTGTTGACGGCGCCTTGAGCATCCAACGCATCGGCTCCGAATGCGGCTACCAAATCACGGGAGAGACGGCCACTCTTCTGCAATTCTGCAACGGCATGATCGCAGTCGAACAATTCCACACCTTCTCCGCCCATTTCTGCAAGCATCTGCACGACGGTCGATTTGCCGGATGCGATGCCACCTGTCACAACGATTACTTTCACGAGCCTAATACTACCACGATGTACCGCCTGTATCAAGCGGAAAGCGTGTTCGCTTTCCCCTGTATCAATCAGTTCTTGTTGTCGGGGGCTGTGTCCAGGATGATGTTTTGCACCGGTGTGGGGGTAGGGGATATGGGGAGACGCTGCTTGCTCCCCTGAATACGCAAGTAGAACTGCCCCTTGCGGGGGAGGTTTAGGGTGGCGGAGCGGCGCATGTCCTCTCGGGTGGTGGGCAGGGGTGCTTGGGCGAGCTCTTCTCCTTGCTCATTTTCTAAAATGATAAGGCGAGGGGCATCCGTTCGCGGTAAAACGTCTATCAAAATTCGTTGCGTGTGGGGGGGAAGCCCTGCTTTTTCATACCACCTGCGGGAGAGCTCCAGATAGCGCTCTGTCACGTCTTCTGCGGCAATGTGGCTCCACGGGTTCCAAACGGCGGGGAAAAAAGCATCTTTTGATTGAGGGGATACGGCGTAGATGCGCTGGAATGAGATTTGCGGGTTAATCAAGCCCACATATTCCATGACCCATGGGGTATTGAACTCTTTTTCATTGAACTCCAACATATTCCATCCGCCATCGCACCATACCTCACACCAAGTGTGGTTGCCCCGTATGTGGCCCCATGTGCCTATTCCGACAGCCCGCGCAGGGATGCCGATAGAGCGCAATGCGCACACGAGCAGGATGCTTTGTCCTGTGCAGGAAACTTTCTTCTCTGCCAGAGCCTCCAGCGGGTTCATGAGGGGGTGACGGCGTTCACGGGAGTAGTACACGCCGGTAGCTTGAGTCATGTTGGCGGCAATGGTGAGAGCCGCCTCACGAGCTGTTTTGCAATCTTTTACCAGCGGTTGGAATATTTTTTGGAGAACCGGACGCCAATTACTGGGGCTTTCATCCAGTACGCAATCCGGCAAAAGCGCGGCTTGCTCAATTTCTTGTGGAGCTTTGCCACTCCATGGAAACTGAGCGAACGCAACCGTGGCGAAAAGAAGAAAAATGGGCAGGATTCGCTTCATTCTACTTCACCATAAAGGGTAAAGCCTGTGCATTCATGGATGCGAACCGGCACAATATGCCCGACCTCTGCAGCCCCCCCTTCGATGATGACAGGTTTGTTTTGCGAGGTGCGGCCTTGCAATCTGCTTTCGTTGTTTTTACTGGGGCCCTCTACCAATATGCTTTGTAGGGTGCCCACGAGCGCTTGATTGCGGGCTATGGCGATGCGGTTGACTGTTTCCAACAGGTCGTGATTGCGTTCTTCTTTGACTCGCAAACAAATCTGGTTATCCATGGCAGCTGCCACTGTATCTCTGCGGGGGGAGTACTGGAAAATGAATGCGTTGTCGAATTGAATACGTTCTACCGCCGCTTTCGTTTGGAGGTAATCCTCGTGGGTTTCTCCCGGGAACCCAACAATGATATCTGTTGTGATGGCCAAATCCGGGCGAGCCTCTCGCATTGCCTCGCAGAGCCGTAGGTATTTTTCGTTTTTGTAGGGACGGCGCATTAGTTGCAAGATGCGATCGCTACCACTCTGCATGGGGAAATGAATGTGGCTGCAAAGCTTCGGCAAATAGGTATAGGCATTCACCAAATCTTCGCGGAATCCTATGGGGTGCGGACTGGTGAAGCGAATGCGCTCCAATCCGTCCATATCGTTAAGCTTTTCCAGCAAGCGGACAAAGGCGGAGCGCCCATTGATGATGGGTTCCTCTCTTCCATAGCGGTTTACAATTTGTCCAAGAAGCGTTACTTCTTTCACCCCGCGGTCCACAAGTTCCTGCACCTCTTGCAAAATTTCATTTTCGGGGCGGCTGCACTCACTGCCACGCGTACTGGGGACGATGCAGTAGGAGCAGCGCATTTCGCATCCCTGCATGATGGATACAAAGGCAGTACAGTTGCCGGAGGGGGGCAGGTGGTCGCGAATGGCATTTTGGAAGCCAGCCTCCTGCTGGGTGCGGCAGATGTGGGCTCCCTTGCGGAACGGCTCGGTGATATTTTGGCCCAAGCGGCTGCGGAGGAGGCGATTGCACACCTCGTACACATGGTGGTATTGCTGCGTGCCTGTTACCACATCCAAGCGGGGAACCTCCCGAAATAGGCCGGCCGCGCGGCTTTGGCTCATGCAACCCATGAAGCCATACACAACCCAGGGCTTTGCTGTGGGGCGTGAGCAGAGCAAGCCCATTTTCCCCAATGCTTTTAACTCTGCTTTTTCTCGCACGGAGCAGGTGTTGATGAGAATGACATCTGCTTCTGCCTCATCTTTAGTGAGCAGATATCCCCCGGCCAGAAACATACTGGCTACTTGTTCGGAGTCTCGCTCATTCATCTGGCATCCGTATGTCTTGATGAGTACGCTAGGCATGGTGTTTATGGAAAATATGCAGACAGAAAAAATCTTTATTACTTGACCCAGCGGCCATTGCCCATGGGCATGCAGCCATCACCAACAGGTTGGTACCGCGTAGATTGAGTGTTGCCCCACAGGGGGAAGCCCAAGGCTTTATACCATGTCTGACTCATGGAAAGCCCGGTATAGCAGCCATAGCTGTGGCAGCTGGCATCCGGTGCAAAGGATGAGGCTTTCAGCTTGGCTCCAAGTTCTTTTTCGTGCATCCAGTGTTTGGATGAGCCAATGATGGAGTTGCTGTAATCCAGCATGAACGCATGCGCATTCGAGTGCCCAAAGTAGTAAAAACTGGTAATTTTTTCACTCCCTTGTGGGGCGTTGTTGATGGCCGTGTAGGTTTGGGCAGCTGTATCTACAAAGACGAGCTTTACCTTACGCTTTTCAGCCTGTTCTTTAATCATGCTGATGTAGTCCTTACCTTCTTCCTGACCACGGGTGATGTAGGATGGGCGAAATACTATCCATGTTATTTTTGCATCCGGGCGTTTGCGGCGTATGAGGTCAATGTGTACTGTGGCTGCGCGGATAAAGTTTGCCCACCAGTTGTCATGTGCCACTGGGCCACGCAATTTTTCCCATGATTTGAGCGCCACGCCCCCGGATAATACAACGTCTACAGCTTGTGCCATGGGACTACACAAAAGGAGTGCCAATATCGGTAACAGACGCTTGAATATCATTGCAGCAAGAGCATACGCTCTGCGGCTTTTTGTGTCAAGCTTGCAGCGTGACAGATTGAAAGGATTATCCTATGTTAAAGAGCGAGCCCCGGCATGCCGAGACTCGCTCTGAGAATTGAATCCGATGAATGAAGCATTAATAATGGCCGCCACGAGGGCCGTTGAACCACTTCCAAGCGGTTTCCACAATCTTGGTGGCATCCTGATACTTCGGAATCCACCCAAGAATTTCTGCCGCTTTACGGGCATCTGCGATGAGGCGGGGCGGGTCGCCTTCACGGCGGGGACCGTATTCAACGGGGGCTTTCATCCCGGTAACTTTTTCTGCAGCATCAATGATTTCCTTGACGGAAAGTCCCTTGCCGGTACCCAAGTTGAACCAGTTGGTCTCGCCACCTTTCATGAGATAATCAAGAGCACGCAGGTGGGCATCTGCCAAATCGTCTACATGGATGTAGTCGCGAATGCAGGTACCATCGGGCGTGTCATAATCTGTGCCGAACACGGTAATGCCGGGGCGCTCTCCCTTGATGGCTTGGAGAATGACGGGGATGAGGTGGGACTCCGGTTCGTGGTCTTCGCCTATCATACCATCTTCCGAGGAGCCGGAGGCATTGAAATAACGTAGGAATACGCTCTTGAGGCCGTAAGCGCGCTCGCAGTCGCGGCATACTTTTTCAAGCATGTATTTGGAACCACCGTAGGGGTTGATGGGGTCTTGTTTTTCTGTCTCAGGAATGGGGATTTGTGTGGGCACGCCGTATGTAGCGCAGGTAGAGGAGAAGACAAAACGTTTGCAGCCGGCCAGCATCATTGCACGCAGAAGTACCAGCGGCTTGGCGATGTTATTTTCGTAGTACTTGAGAGGATCTGTGACGGATTCACCTACCTGAATGAAGGCCGCAAAGTGTACCACGGCATCAAACTTGCCGTTGATGAGCAAGGGGTAGACAATAGAAGGGTCTCCCAAGTCTCCCTTTACCAAGGTTACTTCTTTATCCACGATCGCAGCAGGGTGACCATATACCATGCTATCGAGGACAGTTACCTCAGCTCCGCTTTTTACGAGTTGTCTTACGGTGTGGGAGCCGATGTAGCCGGCTCCGCCTGTTACTAGTACTTTCATAATACGTTTTGAGAAGAGAAATTAAAGCATGGAGGCTAACAGACACTCAAGCTTGCGGATATCGGCAGAGAATCGGCGGATACCTTCAGCTGTTTTTTCTGTTGCCATGGCGTCCTCATTGAAGAGGAAACGGAAAGATTTTTCATCTGCCGGGATGCGTTCCACATCACTGGCTTGTGCGGCTTCCGGTGAGAGCAGGGGGGTAACTTCGTCCTCGCTGGTGGCCAATTCAGCCAACAGATTGGGAGAGATGGTAAGCAAATCGCAACCGGCAAGGGCAAGCACTTCTCCCTTGTTGCGGAAGGATGCTCCCATAATCTGCACAGGATAGCCAAATTTCTTGTAATAGTTGTAGATAGTGCGCACAGAGAGCACGCCGGGGTCAGTCTCAGCTGTATATTGTTCGCCTGTGTTCTTGGTATACCAGTCAAGAATACGCCCCACGAAAGGAGAAATGAGGCGCACACCGGCTTCTGCGCAAGCTACAGCTTGTACCAGGCTAAAGAGAAGCGTCAGGTTGCAGTGAATGCCTTCCTGCTCCAAGATGCGAGCTGCTTGAATGCCTTCCCAGGTAGAAGCTATTTTGATGAGTACGCGGTCACGGCTTACACCGGCTTCCTCGTACAAAGCCATGATTTCACGGGCCTTTTGTACGGTAGCCTCTGTATCGAAAGAAAGGCGGGCATCTACCTCGCTGGAAACGCGACCGGGCACGCGCTTGAGAATCTCCAAACCGAAGGCCACGATGACCTTGTTCATGAGTGCCGCCATGAGAGCATCCCCCTTTAATTCGCTGTTGCGGAAAGACGCTACTACCTCCTCAATGATGGGGCGGTATTCAGGCTTGGCTGCCGCCGCCAAGATGAGAGAAGGATTGGTAGTTGCATCCTGGGGCGTGAATTCCTCCATTTGACGAAAATCACCAGTGTCTGCTACTACAGTTGTGTATTGTTTGAGTTGCTCTAATTGTGTGGCCATGGTGGTAGAAAGTATAATTGCTGGGCTTATTTTATCAGGTCGCAATCCTTAGTGCAAGCCGCATATGAGAAATTTGCGTCTGTATGCACGTTGCTTTCGTTAGACGTTTAGGGCTTACAGAGATGTAATGGGACAGCGTTCTTTGATCGCTTTTGCTACCGTGTAGATGAGATTGGGCCCATGGTAGACAAAGCCACTATAGAGTTGCACCATCGAGGCTCCGGCCTTGATTTTGGCAACTGCATCATCTGCGCTCATAATGCCGCCTACGCCAATGATGGGGATATTGCCCTGCAAATCTTTTGCAAAGGCTTCTAGCGTTTCATTTGCTCTGTTATAGAGAGGTTTACCGGAGAGCCCGCCGCTTTCCTTTGCTGCCGGGTGTCCTTCCACACCTTGTCGGGTGGTGGTGGTATTGGTGCAGATGAGCCCATCCAATTGGCTTTCTAAGAAGACATTGGCTAACTCGTGTATTTGGTTTTCCGTCATATCGGGGGAAACCTTCATGGCTATGGGGACATAACGCCCGGTTTCATTGGAAAGATTCGCCTGCTCGCTCTTGAGGGATGCCAACAAATCTGCTGCTGAGTCCGATTTTGCCAAATCGCACAGATTCGGCACATTGGGGCAGGAGAAATTAATCGTCACATAATCGGCCACATTCCACACGGCTCGCAGGCATTCCAGATAATCCATGCGGGCCTCATCGTTGGGCGTGGTCTTGTTTTTGCTGATATTGACACCTAAGATGCCGTCAAAGTTGCTGATGGATGAAATATTTTCTACGCCTTCTTCCACACCGGGATTGTTGATACCCATGTGGTTAATGATAGCTTGCTGGGGTATGCAGCGAAAAAGCCTAGGCTTGGGGTTGCCAGGTTGCGGCCGTGGGGTGAGGGTGCCGACCTCAACAGAACCGAAACCTAAACGACCAAATGCGGCGAAAGTGTTGGCCTCCTTGTCCATACCGGCGGCTAAACCAACGCGGTTGGGGAAACGAAGCCCCATGATAGTGACAGGGTCTTCTATTCTGGGCTTTGCAACGCAAGGGAGCATGCTCAGTCGATCCGCCATGCGGAGCCCTGCTAGGGTCAGCTCATGAGCTGTTTCGGGGTTCAAACAGAAGAGGAACTTTTTGGCGATTTGGTAGAGGAATGGGGACACTGCGAGGGGAGCCAAGGTGTGATTATAACACCGGGCCGTTTGTTGGTAGTTGTTAATGAGGATAAATCTGAGTAAGATGGGAACCGATAAAATCGGTAGTCTCTGGCATAAGAACGTTCATGTTTAGCACTTATCAAGTGTTTGTACCGAAAATCCTATCCTTTTTTTTCAAAAAAGCAAGCTAATACTTATTCCTGAACGACTGTTTGAGTAACCGCGCCAATGGCATCGCAGCTAAATTCAACAACATCTCCGGGTTTGAGATAGCCGGGTGGCGTCATGCCCATGCCCACACCCCCCGGGGTGCCGGTGGATACAACATCTCCGGCGTTGAGGGTGATGAATTGAGATACATAGGCCACCAAGGCTGCTACCGGCATGATGAGTTCTTCCGTAGAGGCACTTTGTCGCATCTCTCCATTGACTTTGAGTTGCAGGTGCAAATGGTCAGGATCATGAATTTCATCTTTTGTGACAAAAACAGGCCCAAAGGGAGCGAACGTGTCGTAGCTCTTTCCTTTCGTCCATTGTCCACCACGTTCTAATTGGTAAGAGCGCTCAGAGTAATCGCACATGAGGGTATAGCCCAAGATGGCTCGGCGGGCCTCTGCCTCCGTAGCTCTGTGCAGGGTGTCCCCTATGATGACGGCCAGCTCCACTTCGTAATCCAGCTTGCTCGCACCTTCCGGGTTGAAGACAAAGCTCAAATCAGAGCTAATAGCCGATGTCGCCTTGAGAAAAATAGAAGGCTCGGTTATTTGGGCTTCCCCACTGAATTCGCGGGCGTGGTCGGCATAGCATTTCCCAAGGCAAACAATGGTGTTGGGTTGAACGTGAAGAGCACTGGATACAACAAGCCCTTTCATATCAACCGCTACGCCATCAGGTGCACCTTTGGAAATCCACGTTTCTATTTCCTTTCGTAATTTTTTACCGTCCGGAAGCATGGCAGCCCAGAGCTGTTCGTCCTGTGCCGTCACGTCGATAAACTCTTTGCGCTTGGGAACCCACAAGCCGATGACGCTCTCGCCATCTTCATCCACATAGTATTGCAGTCTCATGGTGTTTGCGTCCGTGTTGTATTAATCCCATTGGCTAATATCATCGGGGATATCGTTGAGGTAAGCCGGAGCTGCCTGTGCAGGAGCAGATGCCGGGGCGGTGGTAGGGGCTGGATGCGTTTCAATAACAGTATCTTGGCTTTCGTCTTCCTCAGCGCTGCGGAGAACGGGGGCCGGAAAATCCTCGTTACTCATATTGGAGATAGGTGCTGTTCGGGGAGGCTCCGGCTCAGGGTAGGGAGAATCCACCACAGTTGTGGCATCTACCTCTTTCGTTTCATTCTGCTCTTCTTGTTCCGGGGCGCTTTCTTCGTTCCTAGCTATACTGCGGTATCGGAAGACTCGGTCTCCTTTTACCACCGTGCCGGAGCGAATATCGGCTGCGATAATGTTGTTGCGCGTTGGTTGGCCGGTGGAGATGACCAGGTTGCCTATGCGGTCGGTCGAGCCATCTGCCGGGTGAGTGATAAGAGTGTCACCGGGACCCGGCATGGGCCCAATGATGCGCAATAATGCAAATTTTTGCTCAGGGTACACCTGATGAACGGCCCCCAAGTGAAGCGGGGGCGGCGTTTTAGCTACAGTTTCTTCCTGTGCTGTTTCTTGATTTTGCTGTTGCTGCTGTTGTTGTTGCTGACAAGATACGGCCAACAGCAGGGGGATAACGGTACACAAAATGACCCTTTTGCTCATGCCGTTAGAGTACACAAAAAATCGTATTGCGTCAAGTAGAACTCAAGTCGTGCATTTTTGCTTGCATCCCGCTTGCCTGCGGGATAATATAGCCACATGCACGTTATTGCTCAGCTTGGTTCCCCCTCTCAGTGGTTAATTCTGATTGCCATCTGCTTGGTCATCTTCGGCGCAAAGCGTTTGCCGGATATTGCCAGAAGCTTGGGCAAAAGCTTGGCTGCTTTCAAAAAAGCTAAGCGTGACTTTGAGCAAGAGCTTCTTCAAGCAGACAAGGAGGAGGCAGATAAAAAGTCTGATGCCGCTTCCGAAGATAAGTAACCCCTCATCTTGAGGAAAATCGCAGAAGTTGATGCTGCTCACTTCTCCCCCAAACAGGGGCCGGATTCCTTGTCACTTTTGCACACATCTTCCAGCGTGAAAGAGCTCAGATAGTTGCGAACAGCTTCATCCAACCCTTGCCATATGGGTAGGGTGGCGCATTGTTCCTGCATGGGACATGCCGGTGAATCTGCATCCAAACATTGCACCGGAGCTAAATTTCCTTCTGCTGCGGCGATAATATCGTACACGATGTATTCTGATGGTGCTTTTTGCAAACGATATCCGCCGGCTTTGCCACGTGTGCTTTTAACCATTCCGGCGCGCAGTAGCATGGCCATGATGTTTTCGGTATACTTGATGGGTATCTGCTGGCGTTTAGCTATATCCCTAAGGGCTACCGGCAAATCCTCCCCTATCCGCGCTAAATCTATCATCATGCGCAGGGCATAGCGTCCTTTTGTAGATACTCTCATCATAGGCGTGTTACGATAGTCAGACTACACCAAATCTGTAGGATTTGTCAAGCTTTCATGTAAAAAATCGCCTTCTTTAGAAGAAAGAAGGCGATGAATTACTAGAAACACAGGTATGAAAAAACTATTGATCAGATAACATCGGCGGTCATTCGGTTAATAATTGCACGCAAATCCGGGTCTTTTCCCATCTTTTGCTCAATGGTTTTAGTAGCATGGATGACGGTGCCGTGATCCCTGCCGCCAAAGGCTGCTCCGATATCTTGCAACGGGAGCTGGGTATAGCGGCGAGCCAAGTACATAGCGATTTGACGCGGATGCGCAATATCTGCCGTTCTGCGGCGGCCATTAAGGTCTGCCTGCCGGATATTGAATTCCTCAGCCACGCGGCGTTGGATTTCATCGACGGTGATGGAGGTGCCTTTTTCGCTGTTGAGAAGGTCTCTGAGCAGCTTTTTGGCATCATTCACAGAGGGTTGGCGGTTGGAGAATGAAACAAAGGTTGCAATACGCACGAGCGCCCCTTCCAAGCTGCGAACAGAGCGGGTGATGTTGCGTGCAAGGAATTCCAACAGATCGGTGCTGGCAACATTGCATTTCCACTGGCGAATCTTGTGGCGCAAAATGGCCATGCGCGTTTCATAACTGGGGGGCAGGAGTTCTACGGACAGCCCTTGTTCGAAGCGAGATTGCAAACGCTTATCCAGCATCGTAATTTCGCTGGCAGGGCAGTCAGAGGAGAGAATAATCTGCTTGCCACTGGCAAAAAGAGCGTTGAACGTGTGGAAAAACTCTTCCTGTGTCTTGCCTTTGGAGGCCAAAAACTGCACATCATCAATCAACAGGACATCGGCCTTACGATATTTGCGGCGGAAGTTGTTGAGCGCTTCACCTTTGCGAGAGATGGATTCAATGTAGTTGTTGGTGAAATCCTCACTAGTGACATAAATGACTTGGGCATTTTCTCTCTGCTCACGTATGGCATTGCCAATGGCATGTAACAGGTGGGTCTTACCCAGCCCGGAATCGCCATAAATGAAAAGAGGATTGTAGAATCCGTTTTCCGTTGCGGCAGCGGCCTTGGCTGCTGCATAGGCAAATTCGCTGTTGGCACCTTCGATAAAGTTTTCAAAGGTAAAATCGCTGTTGAGTCCGCTATTATTGAGCAGCTTCTTATTGATTACTTTCTTGCTGCGTTCCTTGCGTTGATTCGTTACAACCTTATCGGCCTTTGCTCTGAGTTGCGTTTCCTCTACCTGTTCGTCGGCTTCTTCACCCGCGGCGATGAGTTCAATCTCCCTCGCTGCATCCAATACACGTGCCGCAGAACTTTTCATGTATACAAGGTAGTTCATTTCCACCCACGCAATAGGAAGATCCACCGGGTATTCAAACACCAGCTTTGTTCCCGTATCCTGTTTCAGAGTAAGTTTCGAGATGTAAGCTTCGAACCCGTACGCTCCCACGCCACCCTGACGCCCCATGTCAGCCATGATGGAGGCCCAGAGTTTGCTGTTCTTTTCCTTTTGGTTCATTGCTTCTTTCTCGTGTCAGTTTTTCTTTGTTTGCTCGCTTTTTCCCTCCCTCCTTTTTTTCGTCCGGGGCAGGGAACCGCTGCGTTGCGGGGGCAAATATGCCACGACACCCCCGCTTATAAAAGGAATTTTTTTTTCCATACATGTGGTGTACCCCTCTTCTTTTCGTGTTCCATGGGCGTTCCACGTCTTTATTTTTTTTGTGTCTGCGCTTTAATTATAGTTAAGGATTCTTGATAATTATTTTAGATGCTCAGGTTTTCTTAAATACCGCTGTGGAACATTTGTTATATAGTCGCAAACGATTAAACATAAGCAAGCTAACTAATTTTAAGTATTGGCAAAATAAAGTCATAGAACACGGAGAGGGGAGGGGGTAGCACCTTGAAATTTGAGCACTTATGCGCAGAAGTGCTGCCAGCCTTCGGGGAGGCTCGTTCCACGGCCGGAGACAAGATGACCTATGGGGGTGATGCCAAACTGCGCAAAAGTAGCTGCATCACAAAAGGATGGAGAGACGGCGAGCAACAGTTCGTAGTCTTCGCCATCAGAAATGGCTTGTTGCACACTGCAACCTTGGTGACACGGGATGCGGGAGAGGTCTATTTCAAAGCTGCAACGGCAGGCTTTTGCCAAGCGTGGTAGATCTGTTCCCAGTCCATCTGAGAGGTCCATCATGGCTTTTACCTCTATGGGGGCATCCATAAGCGCTCTGGCGAGCTCTAGCCGTGGAGTAAAGGTAAGATGCCGACCGGAAGGAAAAGAGCCGCCTAGAGGCCCGGAGACGCACAAAACATCTCCGGGCTGTCCCCCGGAACGCAAAATGGCTTTGTTTCGTTCCACTTTTCCGGTGAGCGCCACATTGATGACCATGCCATCATACGGCAAGGATGAGGTTTCTCCCCCGGCAATGGAAACACCGAAATGAGAGGCAAGCGAGGAAATGCCCTCATACACCCCCTCCAGCAGCTTAATACTGCGGGTGGGATGCATGAGAATCGTGATGAGGGCATGCTCTGGTATCCCCCCCATGGCGGCAATGTCAGAGAGTGCTCTTGCGAGCGCTTTCCTGCCAATGAGCGAGGGGGGGGTATCCGGGGTAAAATGAACCCCCTCCACGACCACGTCCGTCTTGAGCAATGTGTCCCATTCGTCATTTCGGCTTACCACAGCGCAATCATCCCCCGGGCCAACAAGAAGATCCTTATTACCCGGTAGCCCCGGCAACAAGCGATTCAGGATGGCATTCTCACCCAACTGGGAGAGGGATTCACTCATACAGGCAGGGGAACAAGGAGAACGACAGCGGTAGAAATAGCATTAAAAATCATATGAATGGTGATGGGAATCCACAATCTGCGGGTTTGCTCATACACAATGCACATGACCCAGCCAAAGACAGCCAAGGGAATAAATTGCAGCAGGGCCGTATGAACGGCGGAGAAGAGGAGCCCGCTAGCTACGGTAGCTGCAAATACACCGCTGTAGCGCTTCAAAACATTGTACAGGAAGCCGCGGAAGCAACATTCTTCACAAATGGGGGCAATGATGACGGCAGAGATAATCAGGCAGATGCGTGTGTGGGTGTCACCGTGGCGCAGTATTTCCAACACATCCTGCATTTGCGGAGCTCCTGTTTTTTCTGCAAGCGCGCGGAATAGGCCGCTCAACTCAAGAATTCCGGTTACCATATAAATGGAAAACAGAGCACCTAATATCGTCAATACCGCCTTACCAAAACTGAATTGAGGCTTTTCCCAACGTGGCAATAAAGCATAGCGCAGCAGCATGGGAACGTAGATGAGCAGGTTGTTCAGCACCATACTTACTCCATATTCAACATTTTCCGGGGATGCTTTTTCTCCCGCAGAGAAAAAATGAGCGTAGCCGCTTTGCCATGCAAAGAAGGCAAGAAAGGCCATTGTATACAATTGATCCACCCAAATGGGGAAGGAAGAGGAGGAATACAGAGTGACAGGGGGGAGATTGAGTTCCTTGGTTCGTTTGAAGGGGGAAACGCAGAGACCTGCAACCCATGTGAACACACAGAGGAGGGTGCTCATCAGGAGCAAAGCTAAGTCAATTTCAATGTAAAGAGGAAGCTGTGGGGACATGATGCTGGTGGATGCGTAAACTTAACTGTTGAGGAGTTGCTGCAGTGCTGTGGTTTCTGCGAGGATTCGGAGTGCTTCCTGTTCGCTCACCTCGTTGCTGCGTATCTTGGCTCGCAGAATATCAATGCGAGCAGATACGCTATCCCTAGCGGCGCGTGCGCAGGCTTGGTCTGCTACCTCTAACGGGTTGGGAAGCGAAAGAAGCGAGTTGCTGATATCTTGGAGACTTGCAGCCTGCTCCGGTCTCAGTTTCTGAAGAAAAGCTTGCCATGATGCAGCCTCTCCGGGCACGGGGAGTTCTTCGAGCAAACGTTGAAGGATGTCACCCCCGGATAGATAGCGAATGGGGTCTTGCAATTCCTCTATGCGGTCAACGAGTATATGCTGAATCTCAGTATTGGAGGCCGCCATGCTCAAGAGACCTCGCATGGTGGGATGCAGCCGCACTGCCACCACCGTCGGTGGGGGTGCAGTTTCCCGCTCCTCGTATCCTTGCATCTCCTCTTCCCGCCAATCATGGTGCTTTGCGGATGAAATGGCAGAGCTTGGTGCGTTTTTCCTTGCTTTGATGATGTCGTTGACGCTTCCTCTCAAATCTTCCAGGCCGGTATTGAGACGTGTCGCCAAATCGACTATAGCCACGTCTCGCCGGTTAGAATCTTTGATTTCTGCCGCCAAATCCGCCATACGGACGATAAGTGCCGCTCGGTTTTCATTGCGTCCTTCTCCATTTTGCAATTCTCTGCTGACGCGGGCTTCCAAATAGGGACGAGCCTCTGCTATGGCTTGCTGCAATGCTTCGGCGCCATGTGTGTTGATGAGAGAATCCGGGTCCTCCCCGGGTGGCAAAGTGGCCATGTAGACATCTAGCCCCGCTTGAGCCAGTTTCCTGTATGTTTTCTCACTGGCTTTGATACCCGCGTTGTCGCTATCATAGCACAGAATGGCTTTTTTGGCGTATTTACGTAGGATGAGAGCATGTTCATCTGTAAAAGCGGTGCCCAAACCGGCTACTGTATTACGGATGTTGGCTTTTTCATGGCAAGCGATGACATCCAGCTGACCTTCGCAGACAATGACTGTCATATCAGCCTTGCCGATGTGTCCCGTAGCTTTGTGCAGGCCAAAAAGCTGCTCACCTTTGCGGAATGCTACCGTTTCAGCCGTATTCACATACTTACGAGGATCCTGGTCATCCTGCATCACGCGGCCGGAAAACCCAACAACCTCTCCCCGCACATTGTGAATGGGGAACATGAGCCTATCTCGGAAGACGGGGTAGGTCCCACTGCGCCCACTCCCCAGCAGGTAGGCTTCTTTGAGAAGCTTTGTGTCTAGGTTCTTGCTCGCGGCAAGTCTTTGCAAATCGTTGAACTGTGGTGGAGCCCACCCCAATTGCCAAGATTTTGCCGATTCGATGTTGAATCCTCTTTTTTTGAGGTACTCTCGTACATGCCCGGCAGATTGGTTCCGGCATAACATGCGGTGGAAGTATTCCGCAGCCAGTTGATTGGCCTCTATAACACGACTACGTAAACGCCGCATGCGTGCCATTTCCGGATTTTCCTCTTCTTCAATCACGGCTATGCCGTTCATGTCTGCTATGCGTCGCAGAGCTGTGGGGTAATCCAGATTTTCAAACATCATCAGGAATTTGACTGCATCCCCCCCCACGCCACAGCCAAAGCACTTAAATATCTGCCGCGCCGGATTGACATGAAAGGACGGTGTCTTCTCATTATGAAAGGGGCAGCATGCTGTCCACCCGTTGCCGGAACGCCTCAGTTGTAAATAGCGCCCAAGCAACTCCACAATATCAGTGGAGTCCTTAATGCGCGCAATGCATTCTTCTTTGATGCGAGCCATGGGTGGAGGCAGGGCCAATATCAGACAATCAACGAGCGCATCTGCGCTTCAAACCCAGGGTAGGAGGTATTGATGCTGTCACAGTGCAACAAAGTAGTTTCACCGGCCGAGTTCAAGCCGGCCACGAGGAACCCCATTGCAATACGGTGATCTCCAAAGCTGTCCATTGTTGCTCCGTGTAGGGGGATGCCACCGGTGATGACCATACCATCTTCATACTCTTCTACGCAGGCCCCCATCGCTCGCAGATTGGTCACGGTGGTGCTGATGCGGTCGCTCTCTTTTACGCGCAATTCGGCAGCGTTGCGTATGTGCGTCTCACCTTGCGCAAAAGCTGCAGCCACTGCTAAGATGGGTATTTCATCTATTAAGTTGGGGATTTCTTGGGGCTCCACAAC
Source organism: Akkermansia sp. (assembly GCA_017398355.1). GTDB lineage: Bacteria > Verrucomicrobiota > Verrucomicrobiia > Verrucomicrobiales > Akkermansiaceae > Akkermansia. Next base: position 36,368 of record JAFQGD010000056.1, read on the forward strand.
TGTTCCATGCAGGTGTGCATTGTAGCGCACAATGATATCCCCATAGGGTTCTCCTTCTTCCACTTGGTTGATGATTTCTATATCTGCACCCATTCGACGGAGCACATGGATAATGGCATCTCTCGTGGGGTTGAGCCCGACGTTTTGCAAATAAATCTCACTACCGGGCACAATGCTGCCGGCCACAAGCCAGAAAGACGCAGAGGAAATATCGCTGGGGATGGTGATATCTTTGGCCACAGGGGAAGCCGGACCGTTCACAACAATATCCAAGCCATCTTGGGATGTAGTGCAGGGGATGCTAAAATGCGCAAACAGGCGTTCTGTGTGGTCTCTCGTAATAGCCGGCTGGTGTACGGATGTAGCGCCGGGTAGCATCATGCCGGCTAATAAAACGGCACTTTTTACCTGTGCACTGGCCATGGGTAAATCGTAGTGTATGGGCGTAAGCTTTTTGCCGTGTATTTGAAGCGGTGCACAGCCGGGTTTGCTCCCGCAGGCGTGAATCTCTGCACCCATGCGGGAGAGTGGCTCAATAATGCGCTTCATAGGGCGGCTGCAAAGGGAGGCATCGCCAAACATTTTGCTATCAAACGGCAGGGCTGCCAACATGCCGGCCATGAGTCGCATGCCGGTGCCGGAGTTCCCGCAGTCAATATCATGTTGAGGTGCTTTGGGGTGCATGCCGGTGCCAATGAGGGTGAAATTTTGCGGAGAATCACCCGGTATGACCGTTGCCCCCAGTTGTTGCATGGCTCGCAAGGTGTTGAGACAATCCTCACTGCACAAATAATTGCGCACTTGCATTCTTCCATGCGCCATGGTTCCCAATAGGGCCACGCGGTGGGAAATACTCTTATCACCCGGCACGCATATTCTCCCGCGGAGTCCGTTGCGCGCCGCTGTTACGCTAATCGTATCACTTGGCATGTATTTTGATGGATTTTTGGCGTATGGCATCCCGCACGCCGGTGTTGAAGTAGGTATCAATAGCAATTTCTCTTTGCGCACTAATGAGGGCACTGTGTATACTTTCGCGGCATTCGGCTAATGTCTGTTGCCGGGCCGGGTGTATTTCTCCCGCTTGTATGATGTGCCATCCCCATTTGCTTTTCACCAGCTGCGGGGAATGGGGAGGGATGGCTGATTCTCCAAAGAGGGGTATCTCTTGTAGCGGGCGCCGGGCATCATTCCAGATGATGCCGAGCTCGCCACCTTTGGGGGCGCTGTGCATATCCTCGCTGCATGCCTGAGCCAAGGTACGGAAGTCTTCTCCCGCATGCAAACGCGCCAAGATGCTTTCGGCCCTTTGTTTTACCTCTGCTTCATCCTTTCCGTGCGTTTCCAAAAAGATGTGTTTGGCGACGCGATTCTCCGGAAGAATAAGTTGTTCTTTTAATAGCTCGTAGTGTTTGGCAACATCTTCGTCCGTTACTTGGCAAAGTGGAGCAATCGCTCGCTCTAACTGCGCGAGTGATTTGAGCCTTACCTCTACTTTGTCAATAAGCTCGCTACTGTCGCGATAGCCTTGGGACTGGACCCATCCTTCAAAAAAATCGAGAGTTTTCGCTCTGCTTGCCAAGCGCGCCACTTCTTCTTCCGCTGCTTTTTTGCAATCCGGCAAATTTTTGTCGTTATAGCGGGTACGTATGCGCAGATGAGCGGCGCGCACTAAATCCATCAGCATAGAGGTGCGCCTGAGCTCATCTGCGGATTCTCTGCCTGCAAGAAAGTTCTGCTCGCGTTCGTAGCGCGCCAATTGCTCCGCCGTGATATATTCGCCCAATACTTCTGCCACCACATTCTGCTGCACAGTAGGATGTTGGTCCTGGGGGTGAATTGCTTGCCACAGGGGGCCATGCCACCACCACAAGTCCACGGCAAGGTAAGCCAGCACTGTGGAAAACAGCGTCAGCTTGAGTGTATATATCTTGAGAGGCGATAATCTCACGATTCCAATGTCATTTTACGCTTTATGCCTGCTTTTGGCAATCCATTTTTATCGGGTTGCATCTGCAATGAGCTGTTGCAAGGGCTCCAACTCATAGCTTTCTGCCCATTTTTTTAATTCTTTACCACTGTATGAGGCAAGCCCATCAGCCGTGAGTTGGCGTGCCAATTTAGGAGCCGGAATCAACACACACAGCGTTTCTTCGTCCTCTGCATATCCTACCCCTACATGTCCATCTCGTTTCATCACGATGGCATCGCAGGGCGACATGGAGTTCAATTCGATGATGGCGGCGGTTAATTCGTCGCGTTCTATCTGAAACGTGTTTGCTGTTTCCTCACTCATGCCTCCCATTATATATATATATATAGGCAAGGGGAACACCGAGCTGCGTCATAGCCGTATTGATTCCTGAGCGCAGTCCTATCTTTCCGCTTGCAAAGGAAGCGCAGAAAAGGTAACATGAGCCCATGCAGGTAGTTTATTATATAAGAGCAACATTTGAGATATTGGTGCTCTGGGTGCTCTTCTACCAATTGTACCGTGCGTTCAAAGATTCTCGCGGCGCGGCTATTCTCGGCGGTCTGCTGGCTATCGTTGTGTTAGGCGGCTTCTTGTTGGAGCTCGCTCATGCCGTCGTTATCAAGCAAATTGCAGGTGCTATTGTTGGTCCCGGTACAATTCTTATCGTTCTTTTCCAGCCGGAGTTGCGTACGGCACTGGCCAAGCTTGGTTCGCATCCTTTCATTGGGCGCATCATGGGGCGCTTCCTTAATAATGCTGAAAACAGAGACTTTATCAGCGAGGTAAGGGACTCTGTTGCATATCTTGTCAGCAAGCGTTATGGTGCGCTTATTGCTATTTGTCGCAAGGACAAGCTCTCGGAATACACGAAAACCGGCACTCAATTGGATGCAGCCTACTCTCGCGAGTTGATTGGCACTATATTCATGCCAAAAACTCTGTTGCATGATGGTGCCGTCATTGTGGATAATGAGCGCATCATTACTGCTGCTTCTATTTTGCCGGTATCCAATCGGGAGCTGAAAGATTTGTCCATGGGTCTGCGCCACCGTGCAGGTATAGGCCTTGCGGAAAATTCAGATGCCATTGTCATCATTGTCTCGGAGGAAACCGGCACGGTATCTCTTGTTGTAGGCAATATGATTCAGCGTGATATCAACTTAGACCTCTTGAAAGAACGGCTCACGCAACTTTTGTACACTCATGAAAACACGGGAACGGATAAAAAAACTGATAACGCTTAACTGGCGGCCAAAACTCGTTTGCCTACTTGCGGCCATCATCGTATGGTTGTGGGTGGAGTGGTTCTACGTGCGCGATGAAAACACGGAGTGGGATATGGATAATATCCAACTGTCTATCCCGGAATAACAATACCTTATTTTCAGCCTTATATGCCCCATTTTTTTATCGCCGGAACAGATGCCGGAGTCGGAAAAACTTATGTAGCGTGCAACTTGCTGCGCGATTTAAATAACCGAGGGCTTACGGCAGGCGCCTTCAAACCTGTGTGCTGTGGAGAAAGAGCGGATGCCAGACGCCTGCGTGAAGCTGCCGGCATGAGTGAATCGCTAGAACAAATCAACCCAATCTACCTGCGTGCCTTTGCGGAACCAGCCATGGCTGCAGAGCTGGAGCACAAGGCCATTTCGATGCTGCAGCTTGTAGAGGCCTATGAATCGCTTCGCTCTACATACCCCATCTTATTAGTTGATGCGATTAGTGGTTGGGAAACGCCCTTGGCTGATGGCATCACCATGGCGGATTTAGCGGAGCAGTTGCAGCTACCCGTCATTCTGGTTGTGAAAAATCAGCGTGGCGCGGTGAGCCAAGCCATTATGAGTGTGCGAGCTATTAGTAACCGGGGGCTCGTATGCCAAGCCATTGTGCTCAATCACATCGGGGAAGAGTGGGATACGGCATCCGTCACCAATAAGCAATTGATTGAGCACTACACCGGCGTTCCCGTCCTAGCCGAGCTTATTCACGACCAAGAATATATTGATTCCCAAGAGTTGCTGGGTATTTGAGGCCGCCTATACAGCTTACCTCAACCATGCGAGGAATTCCTTATTTCCCTCCATCCCGGTGATGGGAGAATCTGCTACACCCATCCATTCTCGGTGTAACTCATTGCAAACAAAATCGTGAATCTTGTCAACGGCTCGCTGGTGGAGAAGGGGATCACGGACGATTCCTCCGGGACCTATATCCTCCGGCTGTAATTCAAATTGAGGCTTAATAAGTACCAGCAAATCGCCATTCTCATCCAAGCAATCGTACGCTGCGGGTAAAATCTTTGTTAACGAGATAAATGACACATCGCTCACAATGAGCTGCACTTTCTCGCCTAAATCCGCAGGTGTCATGTAGCGTGCGTTAAATTGTTCTTTTACAATGACACGCGGGTCATTCCTCAATTTCCATACCAATTGATTGGTCCCCACATCAACAGCATGTACTCGCAAAGCGCCATTCTGTAATAAACAATCAGTGAAGCCCCCGGTAGAAGAGCCGATATCTAAACACACTTTCCCTTCTGCTCTGACAGGGAATGCCTTAAGAGCCCCTTCCAGTTTGAGTCCTCCGCGGCTTACGTAGCGTGGCTTATTCTTGATGGTGATGGGGAAACTGTCATCGACCTTCGTTCCCGGCTTGGTGATGACTTGACCTTTGACAGAAACCTCGCCGGCAAGAATAAGGCGCTGGGCCTGTTCGCGAGAATCGCACAGACCCAGCGTTGTTACCAGTACATCTAAACGCTGCTTAGGCATGGATGCAAAAAGCAGTATCTGATTGAAAATGTGTTAGTTGTGTTTTTAGCGTATGCGCAGGCCTCGGTTCTGACCGGGCATGACGGGATAAACGCGGCGGCCTGTCGTGGGGCATACCGGCTGCTGAACCTTAGGCGCGGGAGCAACCTGAGGACGTGCTGCAGGGGGAGGAGCCACAAAGGTAGGCTGTTGCTGAGCAACCGGTGTAGCCTTGGGCTTGGGAGCCGGTGCAGGGGGTGCCACGACAACAGGTGCAGGGGCCGGAGCCGCTACCACTGCGGGTTTGGGTGCGGGGGGAGGTGTGGCTACTACCACCGGGGCGGGGGCTGGTGCGGGCTTCACTTCCGGTGCTACTACAGGCGCAGGAGCCGGTGTGGGAGCCACCGTTACGACCGGTGTTGCACTGTGGCGCATAATCATGGCGTGGCCCGTCACCACATCTGTGGGCTCAGAGCATGAGCTGAATGCTACGGCAGCCAGCAGAGGAAGCATGAAACGATTGATTTTCATAGTTTAGAGTTGTTTGTTGGTGTGTTGTTGAAGGGGGGTATGTTTTACAGAGAGAAAAGGTCTGCGGCATAATTGGCCCATGTTGTTACTCCATAGGCAATGGTTATAATTGTCATCATGATGAACAACGGATCCCGACTCACAGAGCGCCTGTTATCATGATATCCTGGGCGTAGAGAGAATATGATTGTACCCATTGCCGCCAGCCATGCTACAAAATACAGATTTTGCCATGCCGGTGTCATATAGGGTGCGATAACGGCGCCATCGCATGCTTTTAAAATGAAATAGATGGCTTGTGGCAGTATGGTTAGTACAGCAAATTCCGGGCGCAAACGGCGCATGCCATACAGCCGCAGCCACACAATTGCCCACGTTGCAATCACAACGACCATACCGGCTACTAAAGCTCCTACATTGCCCAGCAAGCCTTCCATCAGCCTGCCGCAACTTAGTAGCACCATCAATGGTACCATCCGGTATATGTACGCTGTGCGTTGCATGTAATGTTTGAATGTAATTAGCCCACCCAGTTCCACGTAATAGGAACTTCAATATCGGGGTGCAGACTCCTCATGGCCGGGCTGCCAAGTACGCATTCTTCCAATGCTGCTTTGTGGGCGGTGTCGGCCGGTAGGGGAACCGTAATTTCTGTGACAATCCTGGCTATGCGGCGCGGATTCGCGCTCATCTCTTTGCTCACGCTTATTTCTGTGCCTCTCAAGTCTATTCCGTTATCTGCTGCGTAGATTCCCATAATCGTTTCCATGCAGGCGGCCATGGCGGAACACATCAAATCCGTCGGCGAAAATGATTCTCCTTTTCCGCGGTTGTCCACAGGTGCATCACTACATACTGTTGCGCCGGACGGACCATGAGTTAATTCACAATGCAATTCCCCCTGATATTTAACCGTACACTTTACCATGCCAGCATCTTACGCTATATCTCTTCTGCCGTCAAGTTAGAAAGTGAAGTAGCCTAGACAAAAGTAAATTTACGACTTCGCATAATACATGTAATGCAAAATCAAAACTGTAAAATTAAGTCCGAGAGTAGCAAACAAGCATACAAACGGACGGATGATTCACAAATTCCAGATTCTTTCGTTGTTTTAGGCAGCATTCTGTATATGCAAAATGAAGAATGAGTACGATGTGTAAGCACGACTTCTCGGTGAGAAGTCTACAGTTAGTGTCCAGGATGCACCCGCCGGTTAATAGTATCAATCTCTATCTTAATGCAGTTTTCACTGCAAACAAAATCGGCAAAGCGAAAAAATCACTTTGCCGACGATGAACTGTTGTATGATAACGAAAAGTACCAGCTGTGGGACTCGAACCCACACTCTTTCGAACTCGATTTTGAGTCGAGCGCGTCTACCAATTCCGCCAAGCTGGCATGAACACGAGTGCTCGGGAGTGATTAAACAATAAAACGACAAAAAAGTCAAGGTAAAAATCGGCATTTTGCTGTCATTATGCCACAAAATGCCGATTTTTTGAAATTATTTTGCCATTTTCTTGGTAACAAAGCAGCAACCTACCAAGAACGTGGCAAGGGTGCCGATAGTGACCCGCCATGGGAATGCGATGTGAGGGATTACATCATAACGTCCTAATAATTCAATCGTTATAATGACGACAAAACCCGCAATCATGGCAATAACGTTACCAAAATCATTGCCCCTGCCCTTGGTCAGCATTCCCAAGAGGAACACACCAAGAAGAGAGCCGTAGGTATAGCCAAAAATGCCCAGAGCAATGGGTAGAATCCGCACGGTGGGATCCATCACTGTGAGCCAAGCTGTGGCGGCACCCACCACAATCAACAGAGAGGCAAAGAATACCGTCAGCCGCCGAACGGCGACAAGCTGCTCTTGGGAAGAAGCCTGGGGGTGAAATACATCCACATACCAGTCTTTAGTCGCAGTGGTTGCCAAAGCGTTGAGTGCTGTCGAGAGGGAGCCCATTGCAGTAGCAAGCAGTGCTGCTACCAGAAGTCCGCGCACCCCGGAAGGCAGGCAGTGAATGATGAACCAGGGGAAGATTTCTATTTGCTTTTCGGGCGGAGTGATGCCATTTTGCGCAAAATAAACAAAGAGGAGCATGCCACAGGAGATGAAGATGAGAACGATTGGCATATCCATCAACCCGGAAAGGATGACAGCGCGGGCCCCTTTCTTGCTATCGGGGGCAGCCAGCATACGCTGCACCATGTCTTGGTCTGTGCCATGAGTTGCCATAGTGATGAATGTAGAGCCAAGCACGGCACTCCACAAGGTGTATTCGCTGCCAAGGATGTTGCGGATATCCTCCATGAGTCCCTGCCCTGTGATACCAGAGTCAAACAAAGCCCAGGGTTTTAAGTTGTCAATTTGGCAGGGGTTGTACTCCTTGTTGCCTAAATGAAAACAAATGGTATCCCATGTGGCTCCCCAGCTACCACCGGATTTGATGCTGAAAAGAAGTACACCAATCGTAGTGATGAGAGAAATGGCGAGAATGGATGCTTGTAGCACATCCGTCCAGACAACCGCTTTCAGACCACCTAAAGTGGTATAAACAGCCGTGGCAATGGTAATGAATGTAAGAGCGCCAATGTAGATGACGACCGTCTCCATCTTGCCGGCGCTGGTTTGGCCGGTGAGCATCATGTAGGCAATGACCAGCAAAATGCCGGCAAAGAAAAGGCGCGTGCCACTAGCCAATACACGGCTGAGCAGAAATGTTGCACTGGCCCAACGGCGCGTGGTGAGCCCGAATCTCTTTTCTAAATACTCGTAGATTGAAACAACATTATATTGATAGTAAGGCTTTAGGAATAAACGACCAACGATAATGCGTCCCAAGATTGTACCGATAGCCAGTTGGGCATAGGTGAAATTGCGCAGTGCAAAGCCTTCTCCCGGTGCCCCAAGGAATGTGGCGGCGCTGATTTCTGCGGCCAGAATTGAAGCTAGGATAGCCCACCAAGGGAGATTTCTGTTGCCGAGAGCGTAGCTTTCTAGGCTTTCTTGTTTGCGCCCCACATATAGGCCTATGCCAAAGATAGCACAGAAGTATGCGGTAATGACCAGTATATCTATCATATAAAGTGAAAAAGACATCGGCGACAGGGTCTTTGCTGCTCCTGCCGCCGATGGTTGTTACATGTTTTGCATTAAGCTTGCTTGTATTCCAGTGCCGCTGCCACCAATCCGGAGAAGAGGGGGTGAGGGGTGGTCGGTCGGCTTTGGAATTCGGGATGATACTGGCACGCAATGAAATAGGGATGCCCGGGAAGCTCAACCACTTCCACCAAGCCATGCTCGTCATTCACCGCAGAAATGGTCATGCCGGCTTTTTCGCAGGCTTCGCGGTAGTCAGCGTTGAACTCATAGCGGTGGCGGTGGCGTTCGGAGATGGTTTCCTGCCCGCCATAGAGCTTGCAGCAAAGTGTGTCCGGGGTGATGTGTGCGGGGTACGCACCCAGGCGCATGGTAGCCCCCATGTTTTCGATGTGTTTTTGTTCTTCTTGCAGGCAGATAACAGGTGCTTTGGTCTCTTTGTCAAACTCGGTGGAGTTTGCATCTTTGAGCCCCAGTACATTGCGAGCAAATTCGATAACGGCCACCTGCATACCCAAGCAAATGCCGAAGAACGGTATACCTTTCTCACGCGCATACTGCACTGCCATAATCTTGCCTTCCACGCCGCGTTCGCCAAAGCCACCGGGCACCAAAATGCCGTCTACATCGCCAATCATGGCTTCGCAAGTACTGCTTTCCAACGCTTCGGCATCAATACGTACGATTTCTACGCGGCAGTCATTGGCTGCGCCGGCATGGGTGAAGCTTTCGTAGATAGATTTGTAGGCATCCTGCAGGGAGATGTACTTGCCTACCACGGCGATGCGCACGCTGTGAGCCGGGTGTATCACTCGGCCCACAAACTTCTGCCAATCATCCATCTTGGGCTTAGGTACAGTGATTCCCAACACCTCTGTCACGATGCGGTCCACACGGTCGCGCCCCAAATCAATCGGGCATTCATAGATGGAGTGCTTCACATCACAGAAAGCCACCACGTTACGCGGGGGTACGTTGCAGAACATACCAATCTTGCGCTTCTCATCATCCGTCAGGTTGTCCATTTCTGTGCGGCAGACGATGATATCCGGTTGTATACCGATTTCGCGCAGCTTGGCTACACTCTGCTGGGTGGGCTTGGTCTTCGTTTCTCCTGCGGCCTTAATGTATGGCAACAGCGTCACATGAATGAAGCAGCAATTTTGGCGGCCTACCTCCAAGGCAAATTGGCGCAGGGCCTCCAAGAAAAGGTAACCTTCAATATCGCCCACAGTACCGCCGATTTCTGTAATGATGACATCGCACTCCTTGTTCTTTTCCGTCAGGTCATACAAGCGCTGCTTGATTTCATCCGTCACGTGAGGAATGTACTGCACAGTCTTACCAAGATAATCACCTCTGCGCTCTTTCTCCAGCACATGCTCAAACACCTTGCCGCTGGTCAGGTTGTTGAGTCGGGAAAGTTGGCAGTGAACAAAGCGTTCGTAGTGTCCTAAGTCCAAATCCGTCTCCGCACCGTCATTTAGCACGTACACTTCGCCGTGCTGGTAGGGGCTCATCGTACCGGGGTCGATGTTCAAGTAGGGGTCAAACTTCTGCATGGTTACATCCAAACCGCAGTGCTCCAGCAATGTGCCGATGGAGGCTGCTGCCAAGCCTTTACCCAGAGAGGATACTACGCCGCCTGTCACAAAAATGTATTTCATAGCTGTGCTTTCTTTGCTGTTGGCGTTATTTTAGCACGCCCCCAACAATTTGTCTAGTTTTTACACCCCTGCCCCGTCTTTCTCGTGGCCCATAAGTCCCTTTTCTTTATATGTAACACTTTATCCTTTAAATGCTAATCATTTTTACTTGATTTTTTGAAGAAATATAGTACACTTTATAAATCTACTTTATAAAGCATGCCAAAATCAGCCTTGGAAAGAGTGCGGGAAGCGTTGAGAAAACGCGGAGAAGCTACACGCCCCCAGCTTGCAGCAGAAACAGGGTTGAGCCTTGTGAGTTGCAACCAAGCAGTAGCAACTTTGTGTCAGTTGGGGGAAGCGCAAGAGGCAGGCCTGACTCCATCAGGAGGGGGGCGGCCGGGAAAGCGATACCGCATCAACGCAAGGTTTGCGTGTAGAGCCTATTTCAGGGCAGAACGGAATGGTTCACTCATTCATGGGGAGCTGGAGCTATACGATATGACGGGCAATCTCCTGCGCAGACACAACGCAGAATACGCGTATCTGAGCGCAGAGAGTTTGGATGAATGGTTGGATACCGCTACGCGACACTGTGGTCTGTATGGAATTTCTCTGGAAATTTCGTCAGACATCGTACCTGCGCGGATGGTTGAGCATCTGGAATCGCGCTACAGATGTCCGGCTCGCATACTCAACACGGCAGATGCGCTGGCAGACGACAGTGAGAACACCCTCACGCTTTACATTAGCCAAGGGAAAAGCCCCGTTTGCTCTCTGAGGCTTGGCGGCAAACAACAACACACAGGTGAATTGGGCTTACTCCCCTTACCTGCCGATTGGTGTACACTGGATTATAGCGATCACACACTCGTGGAGGAAATGATTGCACGTTTAGTCACCATTTTGGTATGCACATTGGCGCCGATGCGGGTTGTCCTTTTCGGCGATTTCTGGACAAACCGCCTCACAAAGCGCATCCAATTCAACGTATCTGCCAAATTACGGCAGGGCGTTCCCCTGCTTCACTTCCGCACCATTACCCACCCCCTTGCTGCCGACAGGCTCCGAGCATTCGCATGTAGCATTTAAGTGTGCAGATGCCAGAAACGCTCTGCATCCTTTTTCAGGACCGGCATCAAATACCTACTGCGGAGCAAGCTCAAATCCCTGTGCCCCATCTCGAACTGTAGGTCCGGCAAATTGCGGTAATACGCTGCATGGTAGCTGGCAAAGGTGTGGCGACATGCATCCGGCACCCAGCTGGTAAAACCGGCATCTTCGCGCAGCTTCCTCCATCGCTTTTTCCAATTGCGAGGAATGCAACAGTCTTCCGGTTGCCACTCCTCCATTTTTCGTAGTGGAATCACACGCCCGCCCCCCGTCTTACTTGTTGCAGGGCGTATGATGAGTTGCCTCGTTTCCCAATTAATATCATTCTTCTGCAACCGGCTCACCTCTGTGGGTCGTACTCCTCCATAAAGCATCAAATGAAGAGAAAAACGCATAGCTCGGTGTTCGGGCTGTTCCGCAGTAGCTTTCAATCTCTCTACATCTTGCGGGCTAAGAGGGGCTTTCTTTGCCTCATGAATCTTTGGTACGTCGATGCGGCTCACAGGATTGCTATCACACAGCTCTTGCTTTACACCGTAGCTGAATATGCTGCTCAACACAGCACGTCCTTTTATGTATAAGCTGGAACTATGACCAAAAGCTTCCTGCAATATGCGACGGCAATCTACTGTGCTCATAGAGCGAAGCGGAAGCTCTCCTACTCCTTCCTGTTTTAGCATCTTGCGCAAACAATATCGTAAATCTCGCCGCGTCGCGGCGCGACAATGTGCCCGAGCCTCTATGCTTTCCCACCCTACCTCTCTAAAGTTTTTGGTATATTCACGCTTCTCTAGAGCTTCGACTCCCCATGTAATCACTTGTCGCATGAGTATGATCACCTCACGCCTAGGCAACCCATCAAGCCGTGCTCCGATCTGTTCCAATCCTTCCAGTATCAAGCGTTGAGCATCCTGGCGTCGCAGCACTTCACCTGCCAGTAGTCCTGTCTTTGTTTGTTCTTTCGTGTCCATTGATTTCATCTTTTAGAAAGAGTATGTCAAGATTTACCGCACCTGTTTTCGTGCGTTCTTGATATTGTTTGATTATATACTCTCTGCGCGACCAAAACGACAAGATTACAGGGAACAGGATATGCAAATCATCGCATTTTTTTCGTAACGATAATTACTCTTTCTAAAAGAGTATTATGGGGCAGTTACTCCTTTATTGTTTTTGTTAATATGCCCCCTGCAATTTTTCAAGCTTCGTTGTTATTTGTAAAGTTGTTTCTTTGTTTATTTGTAAGCATAATACTAATATGTTTGGCAGGAAGAAGCAGAAATATTTCATTTACATGCAAGTGGAATAAAATTGATACAAATCAATTGTTTGCTTGTGAAAACAAACAAGGTATGTGGGTGGGATTAAGTATGCTCATTGCTTACTTTACGATATTTTTTGCAGCGTATTATTCATGGCCAGTAGGAGACGAGTGGCTGCTCATGTGTAAGGGGGAAGAATCACTGGTTTACCGTATTACCTCAGCTTTATCATATCATTTCAATTTGAATGGCCGCCTACCGGAAATGATAGGAATCATAGGGGGGCTTGATCGCTTTTGTTGGCAAGATTGCCTAATCAGCCCACTCTTTGTTGTTTTTGCTCCCTTTGCAATACTCAAGCTCTACAATAGTTTAGAGAATAAAAAACAGGCAATGAGCGCAAATCTATACATCATCACAACAGCATGTTTGATGCTAGTATCCCCCACTTATTACACAAGTTATTGGGTTAATGTGACATATGTATGGACAACTATTTTATCAATAGTCCTAGTGTCTCTTTTTTGGGGTAGTAAAACAGAAGAATCGACGACATCAATATGGAAGCTATTAGCCGCATACCTATTGGGAATATACTGCGGATGGGGGAACGAAACATTGGCTCAATTATTAGCGCTAGTGTTAACAGCCAGAGTGTGTTGGCTTTACAGCAGGAAAACACCCCCAAGCGTCTTGCAACTAAGTGCATATATGGGGCTTCTTTGCGGGGAAATTATGCTTTTTACATCAGGTTCATTCGAACATAGACAAGCATTAAGCAGTTCTTTTTTAACCAAAATGAGCGAAGATTATATTTGCGATTTCGTTCATCATCTAACATGGGATAAGGTGAAATTATTAGAAGGTGCTTCTGCATGTGCAAATTTGAAAGGAATACCTCTTCATTTGCGCTGTTATTTTGCTCCTTATTGCATACAAATGTTTACTAATATAGCACTCGTTTCTTTGTGCATAATGTGCCTTTCAGCAGTTGGAATCATCACACAAAAGAAATGGAAGGTTCTTGCTTTTGGTATAATAATATTGATGTTATCCATAGAGTCGGCTATCGCTTATTTGGCCGGAGCTATCCCGTGGTATCCGGCATTCACTCCATCTGCAATCATTGCAACGTGTGCTAGTTCTTATCTATACAATGGTCTAGGCAACGGCAAAGGTAAAAACGCGCTTGCCATAGTAGTTGGCGCTATTGCATTACTTGTATATATACCTGACATTATACAAGCTAAAGACTACAAAAAGCATAATATTCAATTAGAACAAGAAATTGCCAATCAATGCAAAATGGGTAACACACGCATTGTTTTGCGTGATGTGATACTACCCCAAAAAACAATGGGGCAAAGTCGTTACTTTACTCGAGTACAAGAGCGACCCGGGCCTTTGTATTACATGTTGAGTCACGGGCAATTTCAAACCGATTCAACGGCATGGGAAAATACACAAGCTACGCGTTACTTCCAAAAACTGGGTTACCCCGTTGAATCTATTGAGCGACAAAATAATACCCCTCGCTAAACAATAAACCCATATAATCACCGTGAGCAAAAATATTCAACATATCATTCTCATTGTACCGTGTTACAATGAAGAAAAAAATCTTACTTTATTCGCAGCAGCTGCAGAAACACACCTGCAAGATTTCAGCTGGGATATTTTGTTTGTTAATGATGGGAGCTCGGATGATAGTTGGAATATCATTCGAGCAATGAGAGACAGGGATAAACGTATACACGGTATTAACTTTGCTCGCAACTTTGGGCATCAGAACGCACTAAAGGCCGGCCTAGAAGAAGCCTCTGCCCATTTTGCAGCAGACGCATATGTGACGCTTGATGCAGACTTACAACATCCCCTAGAGTTAATTCCCCAAATGATAAAGAACATGGAGAATACTAGAACTCACATCGTTCAGGCATTGCGCGAAGATAAAGGACGCAAAATAAGTTGCTTCAAAATATTGACATCTCGTCTATTTTACAGTGTGTTTTCATGGCTAAGTGGAATTCGCATGCTGCCGGGAATGTCAGATTTTCGTGTTATCGATAGGCACACGTTGGAATTTGTTGTAAGAGCTAACGAAAAAGATTTGTTTCTACGCGGTCTGCTTCCATGGAGTGGGCTGAGTACAGTCATGTTTCCCTATTTGCCAGGCGAACGGCAGAACGGCGTTTCTCAGTATACTCTAAAAAAGATGATTGCTCTATCTTTGAGCGGCATTGTTGGCTATTCTGCCAGGCCTTTGAATCTGGCCATCATTCTTGGTTTGGTTGCAATTATTCTGGCTCTTGGATACTTTATATACGTCATCGTGGTGTATGCCAGCGGAGCGCATGTGGAAATAGGCTGGCCGTCGCTCATCGGCACCATGCTGGCCATGGGTGGGGTTCAGTTGTGCATTATGGGCATTATGGGTCTCTATCTTGGGAAACTTTTTGTGGAGTCAAAAAATCGCCCCACCTATGTTATTGGCGATAAGACAACTTAGCCCCTTTATGTACAAATGCAGGTATCGCTTGTACTAATTAGTGATACAAGCGTGGCAGCCGAGGTCCAAGGCCGGTGAAGATTTCCCACACGATGGTATCGGCAAGAGCAGCCACCTGAGTGACGGGGATATGCGGGCCAATGAGTTCTACCTCATCACCGGGGGAAATGAAAGGAACCTCCGTCACATCGGCCATGATTTGATCCATCGTCACTCTGCCCAACATGGGGCAATAGTGACCGTTGATGTACACTTGAGCACCCTTGCCGGAGAGATGACGGCTCCATCCATCTGCATAACCGATGCCGATGGTGGCCACTCGCGTAGGGCGAGTTGTCATATAGGTACGGCCGTATGATACACCATACCCGGCAGGAAGAGTGCGAACTAAGGAAACTCGCGAGCTGAGTTTGAGTGTGGGCCGCAGCACCCCATCATAAATAGATGCCATAGGAGCCACCCCATAGAGCAGCAAGCCCGGGCGGGCTAAGTTGGCAGCGGGTATTTCATAGCCTAGCTCCCCTGCACTTGCTGCTATGTGTCTATAGCGCAAGCGGAAATGATGCTGAAGCGTCTGCACGCAAGCTTCGAATCGCGCGATTTCTTCCTGTGTGTAGGGCACATCTTCGTCTGCGCACGGAAAGTGGGACATGACACCATCTACCACTAGGTTCGGCATTGTTTTGAGAAGCGGTATCATATTACCCAAATCTTCCGGCAATACACCTTCTCTTCCCATACCGGTATCAATAGCCAAGTGTACCAATAACGTTTTATCGTACAAAGCAGCCAGTTGTTGTAGGTGCTGTGCTTCTTCCACCGTTGAAATGGTGGCGCACCAGTTGTTGAGTACAATTTCTTCTCGTTCCTCCGGGAAGGTTGGGCCCAAAATGAAAGGCTTGGTGCGGATGCCTGCTTGGCTTAGTCTGCGCGCTTCCCCGGCGTTAGCTACGCCGAAAAAGGCAACACCATCATTATCCAGGCGCCTCGCAACCGGCTCCAAACCATGCCCGTACGCCCCGGCCTTGACTACCGGCATAAGCTGGGTATCCGGTAATGCTTGCCGGGCAATGTCCAGGTTGTGCGCAATGGCTTCTAAATCGACCTCGACCCAAGCGCGTGGCGGGCTTTCGTGTTGCATGGCTCCACTCTACCATTAAGCTCCCTTTCACGCAAGCCTAAAGGCAAAATGCATAATAATTCTATATTTTGAATTATTTTCTGGACAAGGCTGTGACTTACGCTATCATAATGCAAGTATGACATCACAACAAACCCATGCAAGTCATAATATCTTTTTTACATTGTTCCAATTGATGGATGACATCCGGAGGGATAGTCTGAAAAAGACCCCCCAGACTCAGCAAAAACGCGTCTTGGGGCTCACGATGAGACAAGCCGGAGCTCTTGTAAATGTGGAAATTCTGACGCGACAAGATCCCAAGGGAATTGCTCTCAAAACATTGGCTCAAAACATGCAAATGACGGTGCCGGCCACCTCGTTGCTGGTAGAAAACATGGTAAACAAAGGCTTTTTGGAGCGCACTCCCAATCCGGAAGACCGACGGGCCGTATGCATACGCCTTTCTGCGGACGGTGCCGACTTCATTGAAAATACACGTAAATTCATCGCCATGGAAATATCCAAGCGAGTAGAGGTGCTTTCAGCAGAAGAATTGGCAATCTTTGGGCGTATCGTCGACAAATTGGCCGGTGCGTACTATGAGCAAAAATAACTCTCCTGCTCTTTCCCCAACACAAAAGCTTGACTAGACTCCAGCTCACGTGATAGTATAAGAGCATAAAGGCGGGGTTAGCTATCCTGCGCAACAACTCACAATACCCTTTTCAGACATGTCTACACAACCGAACCTACTGGCCCAAGTACGCCAGCATCTTATCTCCCGAGGTGAGGATTATCAATGGGTTACCATGGGATCTGCCGGAGAAAAAATCGGCTTAGCCTATCTTCCTGTTGACACCACGGGAATGCCTTGCACATTCATGTTTACAGAGTTGCAAGACCCCTGTAGCTTGGTGTTTGATGTGCATTTCGGCTCCCGCATAGCCAAGGAAGACAGGCAGGAGTTGAGCATGCTTTTGCTCACTCTCAATGCCAACCTGCCCGAAGGTCAGCTTCTTCTGGATATGGAGGGAGGCTTGGTATACTACCGCTTGAAATACGTTGTTGATGATCCAGATGTTTCCCCGGAAACCATTCGCCAGCGTATTGAATACATGGAAGCCATGGGTGTTCGTATGTCGATGACATACGCTCGTATCATCGCCCAAGAATTTCCCACAATCTATTAATCTCTTACCCAACAAACTATATACTATGTCCATTACCAAACCCTTAGAAGGAAAAGTCGGCATCGTCACCGGAGTGGCCAACAAGCGCAGCATTGCATTTGGTATCGCTAAAGCTTGGCATGAGGCCGGAGCCAAACTCATCTTCAACTATCAGGGGGAACGTCTGAAAGACGGTGTCATCAAGCTCGTAAAAGAAAGCTTTGGCGAGGATACACCCGTCTGCAACTTGGATGTGACGGATGACCAATCCATCGAAGATTTCTTCACCTTTGTGGCACAGCATACAGACCGTGTGGACATGCTGCTTCACGCCATTGCTTTTGCGCCAAAAGCACCGGGTACATTGGAAGGCCATTTTGCGGACATTCCCCGCGATGCATGGAACATCTCCCTGCAAGTTTCTGCCTACTCACTCATCGCCCTTTCCCGCGCAGTAGCCCCGTTAATGACCAAAGGGGGATCCATCACGGCTCTTACCTACTACGCCAGCCAGAAAGTCGTACCGAACTACAATCTCATGGCTGTTTCCAAGGCGGCTCTTGAAACCTGCTGCAAATACTTGGCCTTTGATTTGGGTCGCCGGGAAGCCCCCATTCGCGTCAACTGCATCTCCGCAGGTCCCGTGCAGACCCTCGCAGCTCGTGGCGTATCCGGTTTCACCGGCATGTTCAAGGTGTACGAGGAAAAGAGCCCGCTGCAGCGTTCCTGCACGCTAGAAGAACTCGGAGCCACGGCGACCTACCTCGCCAGCGATGGTGCAGCCAGCATGACCGGCCAAGTCCTCTATGTGGATGGCGGTTATGAAATCGTCGGCATGTAACTCATACAAATACAATCCTCTGCTCAATACTTGTGAAAATTTATTACACAATTGCTGCGCTTCTTTCCGGCATAGGAACACTTACAGCAGAAGTAACGGTTGATAGTATTTTTTCCTCCGGCATGGTATTGCAGCAGGGGCGAGTTATTCCCATTACCGGCACCGTGACCGGTTCAGCACAACCAGTCACGGTGCAGTTTGCCGGCCAGAACATCAAAGCTAAAATCAAGGGTAAAAAGTGGTGTGCCCTCTTACAGCCCCTGCCCGCATCCGCTGAAGCTCAGGAGATGACAATCTCGCAAGGCGATGACAGCCTCACCCTCGACAACATACGAGTGGGTGAAGTTTGGCTCGCTTCCGGCCAGTCCAACATGCTGTGGCGGCTCAACCAAACGGGCGATAGCAAAGCGATTGCTTCCGCAAATATTCCCCTGCTGAGCTATTACCATAATGAACCCCAGATACACACGGCTCCCCGTGCATATACGGAGGCAGAAAAGAAAAAATTGCTGAATGGCGAAATGTATAACGGTGCATGGCATGTGAGCTCTCCTTCCAGCGCTCCGCGTATGTCCGCCGTCGGCTTCTATTTTGGTCGCAAGCTTCAGGAAACGCTGGGCGTGCCCGTTGGCATCATTCATGCTTCTTTAGGCGGTTCCGAGATGATGGCTTGGATGCCCACAGAGATGGCATCTAAGAAATATCGCTCATGCCTCACCCCCAAATGGCTGGAAAGCAAATATATGTCTGCTTGGGTGCGTGGCCGTGCCTCCTTCAACAACAAAGGGGATATCAAGGCACCCCACCCATATCAGCCTACTTATCTCTATAAAACCGGCATAGAACCTTGGGTCAACTTCCCTATTGCCGGTGTCATATGGTACCAAGGCGAATCGGACGCCGAAATACAGGATATGAAACAAAACACGGCACTGCTCAGCGATCTCATCCAAGGGTGGCGTGCGGAGTTTAAGAATCCTGAGCTCCCTTTCCTCATGGTGCAGCTCCCCCGCATCAACGATAAGACACCTCTCCGCGCCTATTGGCCGGAGTTCCGCCATGTGCAAGCCCATGTTGCCGCCCGACTCAAGAATGTTGATTACCTAGTCACAACCGATTTGGGCTCCACTAACAGCGATGTCCATCCCCCGCGCAAACTTGAAGTCGGCGAGCGTTTGGCTGCCATGGCTGCTCATTCGGTATACGGCAAGGATACTCCTGCGTATGGTCCCCGAGTCAAAGGTATGAAGCCGCAAGGCTCGTCTCTTGTTCTCTCCTTTGAACACGCAGCGGAACTCAGCACCACCGATGGTCAGCCTCCGCGCCACTTTGAAATTGCCGGCAAAAATGGCAAATTCTTCCCGGCCGAGACCTCCATCGAGGGGAACACTCTCATCCTCTCCTCTCCCCAAGTTAAGGCTCCTGTGACGGCTCGCTACGCATGGGCCACTTACCTCACCCCAAACTTGGTGAATGAACATAAGCTCCCCGCAGCTCCCTTCTCACCCGAAAAAATAGCACAATAACCCCATTATTTCGGAAAAATTACATTTTTTGCAAAATTTAGCTTGCAAAATCACCCACTCTAGCGTATAGTTCCCCCGCACCCTTTCCCTAACGGGATTCCGGAGCAAAACTTGGGCAGGTGTCTGAGTGGTCGAAAGAGCACGATTGGAAATCGTGTGTACGTCAAAAGCGTACCGAGGGTTCGAATCCCTCCCTGTCCGGCCTTAAACCCCGTAAGTTAAACACTTACGGGGTTTTTCGTACGACCGACGCGATATGCGCACTGCGGTGAAAGTCCGCGCGGAGCCGCGATGATGCGGAATCCCAGACCTGAAGAACAACTGCGGGGAGGTAACGAACCGTGGAAGAGGAAGTTCGAGGGGAAATCCCGACTGTACGAA
>JAFQGD010000057.1 GCA_017398355.1 Akkermansia sp.
ACGTAAGGCCAAAATCAACAAGCACAAGCGCAGCAAGCGCATGCGCCAGAACCGCCACAAGAAGCGTTTGCGTTACAAGTCCTAAGCTGCGCGCTTAGGCCACGTCCGCAAGCGACGCTGTTCTTTTTCACGGCACTGTTTCCGCTATGGAGACAGTGCCGTTTTGGTATCTCAACGAGAAGTAGAAGCAAATACATAAAGCAAGCAAAGCGCCCTTGCTGCACAAAGGCAACAAGGGCGAAGAATAGGTAGGTTGCGAGTAATACTCAGCGTTATCAGAAGTTCACGCGATAACCCACGGTACCATTGATATTGGTGTAACCGCTGCGCAGGTCAGCAGAGGCATCCACGAAGACGGCACCACCCTCAGCCCCCATGGGGATGGTGATACCTGCACCGATTTCGATGCCAACGGCACCCACCTCTGCACCTTCGATATCGTAGGCCGTGCCATCGCCATTGAGCAAGGCGGTGCTGGATTCAGCCTCGGTATCGCCGGCATCAACCTTGAGCAAGGCGCGAGCTTCGAAGATAGATGTACGGTTGTACAGGTTTTCGCCGATGACGGACTGCACGCGAGCACCCAGACCGAAAGTGATGGTGGTGAAGTCCTGGTCACCCACGCTCAGGCCGGCATCTGTGCCCTCTTCTTCGTAGCCGGAGATGCTGCTGTTGCGCAGAGCCACGTTGAAGACAGGCTGCCAGCAGGTGGAGCCATCTTCGCTCACGGCAAAGACGCGACCTACTTCGTACATGAAGCCAAATGCCATACCGTCTGTCTCGCCCTTAGCCTTGTAGCTGGTGCCGTTCACGTTCACCGTGCGGTCCAGAGAGACATCTGCGCGACCCACCGTTGCCACAAAGGTGTGTACCCATGCGTTGCGAGCATAGCGGGCAAAGGCGCTCAGGTACATGGTGTCGAAATCGCCTTCCGCCTTATCAGCAGCATCGGCTTCAATATCGCCGTACATGGCGGTAAGAGCCAAGCCCATGGTCACGGAGGGAGTCAGGTCGGCATCGAAGCCAACGGTGCCACCCCAGCTATCGTGGGTGTAGCCGGCGGCCAAGCCATCGGCATCCAGCTCACGGTGGTTGCCCTCAGCGTTGATCCAAGCATTGTAATAGGGCATATTCTCGTTGACCTCACACTGGCCTACACCCATGGTGGTGGTGCGGTTGCGGATAGCCTTGAGCTGGCGTTCCACATCGGAGGAGAAGGCGGAGCCAAGCACGGCCGTGCTGCTACCAGCCACAGCGGCCAAGGCCTTGTTAATAGCCTCACCATCGGGCTTAGAAGCTGTCACCATAGCAGCCATCGTATCGAAGGTACGGGCCAAATCGCCATTGGGTTCGCTGCCGATATGGGTCAGCGCCTCCTTAGACCACAACATCTCTGCACCTGCGGCAGCATTGGCTTCACCCTCTGCATAGGGCAGGAACTTATTGCTATCGTCCACCGTTGTTTCCAGCACCATATCGTAGTAGCCACTGGCCTCGTTCCATACAGCTTTCAGCGTGATGGGCTGTGTCTTATCCACCATCAGGTATGCCGTGCCATCGCCCAGCTCAATGTTGATCAAACCATCTTCGCCAAGGTTGAGGCTGCCACTATCTGCAAAGGAGCCAAGCACAGTGTAGCTCTTGCCCGGGGTATCCTCTGCGCTCATAATGGGTGCAGCCCCCGTGCTGTTAAGCGTAAGCTTGGCTCCGTCTTCCACCGTCAGCTCGGCCAAGCCCAGCATTTGGCTTTCATCGGTATCAATCGTCAACACAGTGGCGGATTGAGCACCAAGTGTCAGGCTATTGAGAGTGCTGCCTTCTGTGGGACGGAAGTCCATGGAACCATTGTTCACAATGTTCCAGGAGTTGTCCGTCGTCACATTGGCAAGGGTCTGTGTCAGCGAGTTCTCAACAGATTCAATGACCAAAGTATTGTCACCGGCCGTTGCGCCTTCAGCACCCAACAGAGAGCCATTGAAAGTACCGGCCTTTGTGCTGTTGATGACAAGTGTGGGTTTGTTATCGCGGTCACTGCCGTCGCCGGCCATCACCGTACCATCACCACGCAGCGTTTGCAGCTCGCTGGCGGTGGTGCCACCCAAATCAAGCACAGTCCCCTCGCCATCCAAGTAGAGATCCACATCCACAATCTTGGCATTGCCACTCATCTTGGTCTTGCCACCCAAGACAAGTTGGTTGCTCGTGTCGCCATCGCCAATCACGGAGGTGTTGTCGATTTCGCCCATGCCACCTTTTACGGTCAACCATGCGCCATCGGATTTCATGCTTCCGTTTTCAGCCATCTCCTCATCGTGATACAGCTCAAATACGGCTTCGCCACCGTCCTTCTCGTAATAACGGCCGTTGATGGTCAAATCATTGCCATCCACCAATTCAAAGGTATACTTACCGTTCTGCACAGCCATTTCACGAGCAATGATTTCCTCGGATGTCACCTTCACGGTTGCATCTTCATCATTGGTGAAGTAGGCCGCACGGTTCTGAGCATAGGCATAGTGACCATCTTGATCATCTTTGAGGGACCAGTTGGGGTCTTCTGTGTTCCATTCGCCCTCAGCACCACCGTTGTATTGGTAGTATATACCGTCCGAGTCATTGATGAGCTTGATACGCAGGGTTCCGGCAGCTGTCAGCTCCAGCGTGGTCTGAGCCAGGTTGATATCATCACAATCAAAGAAGTCTTGCAGCAAGCCCAACTCCATATCGCCGGACTTTGTCTCACCATCGATGACGAGTTTACCGACCTCGTTGAACAACTCAACATAGTCGCCCTCTTCCATGAAAGCGGAGAGGTTAACGGTAAGCTTGGCCTTATCACTAGTGTTCAAGGTCAATTTCTGTCCCAGCATCTTCAAACCGGCACTACCGTTGGAATCCCAAGCGCCACCATCAGAAGAGTTCAACTCAGCACCCAGAGTAATCTGACCACCGGCATGTGGCGTAAGATTTGCATTGAGCGTTGAGCCCGTTTCAGAAATGAGTAGTGTCTGCCCGGTTGTAACAGCCAATTCGGCGGCTACAAACTCACCCAAGCCATCGTAGGTACCAAAGCGCAACTCAGCGTCATCGCCGCCGATTTCAAACGTACCGTAGGTGGTAGGTGCCGTGTAGAATTCCAACAAACCTTCACGCACAGTGACCTTGCCGGCATAATCATCCGCAAAGTTGGTACCGGATGTAAAGCGCTGTGAACCCTTACCTATCTTAACCAGGTTGACGTTGGTATCAAGCATGGAGGATGTGGTATACACATCTGTACCGTGAATCACGAGAGTTGCAGCCTCACCATCCTCGGATACAACCTTCAAGCGCCCTGCAAGGCCGGCAATATTGTAGGTATCTGCATCTGCACCCAATTCCAGAAGGCTCTTACCGTATTCAGAATAGCCACCCTGAATCTTTGCATTGACCAAGCTGTTCGTGTTGTTAGCACGCAACGTGCGCCCCGCATAAATCAGCCACGTACCCTCGAAGTCCGGGTTGGCGGTGTTGAGTTCTACCACGGCTTGGGCATCCTCCGCACCACTTGCAACAAGAGTAACGTTGGATGACTTCTCGCCGGTCACGGCTGAATTGAACACGATACCATAGGCTCCATTGTCCATGAGGTTAGAAGCGGGGCATGCAAAATCAACACCGCTTTCAAATGTGGTATAGCCGCTTACACCCATACCGGATGTTTCCCCCCCCATGGTGATGTAATTGTACACAGCAGAAGGAACTGCACCCTCTTCTCCCATCTTAACATCGTTAAGATCGAACCAAAGGTTGGCTCCTTGAACTTCAATATCACCCCCATTGGCATCCTGGGCTTCCACCCGGGTGAAGGTCACATTACCCAAAGCACCTTTCAGCGTCAACTTATGGCCATTGCTTATATAATCACCACCAAGACGAAGAGTGGTGGCAGCACCTGCAGCATAAATGGTAGTTGCATCCGTCAGGATCGTATCCGCCAAAATTGTAGCGGTTGCACCACCCGTCATCGACAAAGCAGCATCCATACCCAACTCATCCCCAAAGCTACCGGCACCAGCCAACTCCAAGACGCTGCCGGCTGTCATGATTTCAGCTGCAACCGTCCGCTCGATGGCCAATCGAGAACCGGACTTAATGGCGAGCCTATCAATAGCACGGAGCTTATCAGCCTCTTCCGTATTGGTAGAGCTAAGTTTGATAGTCGTCTTGCCGTCAAAAACGACACCGTTAAGGGATTCGCCCATAATGTTGGTCAAAACATTGGTCCGAATACCGCCTGCAGCGATTTCCAAATCACCATCACCTTCAATGATTCCATCCCAGCTGGTATCGGTGAGCGTTTCTAAACGCAAGGTTGCACCATTCAGCAACTCTACCCCGGAGCCGAAGTATACCTGTCCGGTGGTGGCAAAGGTAGTCTTAACACCATCCACCACAAGTTTGCCTTCTGTATTGGCACCCGTAGAGATAATACCTGAGCCGGTGAACTTGTAGCCATCGCCATCAACGGTCATGTTGTTAATCAACACGGTTCCATATACAGACACCGTTTCACCTTGTCCGGTGAAGGTTACACCGGAGTTCTGCACAAAGCGACGGGCTTCACCATCTTCCAAGAAGTTGGTTTCAGTGCTATTGGCCCACATGTCAGAATCATCCTGCACATTCCATACCAGGTTGTCAGAGGCTCCAACTTTCTCACAGCGGGTAATGGATACATACCCGTAGTAGTTCTCCGCGCTATAGTTTGCAGTATAGCCATCTTCCAACATGGCTACCAAATTCACCCTGTCAGCATCCGGCGTGCCGCCACCTTGCAAAATGGCATACTTGGAACCATTTTCACCACCTTCTACGGTAATGTTCAGAGTCCCTTCTGTCTTAAGAACCTTGACAAACTCCTGATTATCCGCTACTTCACTACCCACAGGAACCGCATCTGTCAAATCGAAGAGCAAAGAGCCGGATCCAACAGTCGAAATGGTATCCAAACTTACGGAATAATTCCCGCTCTTCTTATCCACGGCAAGATAGCCTCCCTTTACAACGGCTTTTTCCAAGTGAGTCGGAGAGCCAAGGAACAGCGTACCCGTCCCCACCTTCTCAATGGAACCAGAGGTAGACACAAGGCTGATTTCGCGAGCTACGCCATTTTCACTGCTGGCTTCATCCACAATCCACCCTTGGGTATTGACGGTCACATTGCCCTGCAACTTCAAATCACGCTGGGTACTCCAAGAGGCTGCATCATTGAGGATACCGAGCGTTGCACCGTCTTTGATGTTGAGGATGAGGCTTTGATCGCCGTCTCCCTTCTCCACGCCTTTATCCCCACGGTCCACATGACCGATGCCGTCTTCCCCCACGTTGAATATAGCACCACCATTGATATTGACAGTCACATAAGACCCCTGCCCGGAATCACGCGTTTGAAGCCACATACCCATCATATTCAGCACGCCGCCATCATTCACATTCATCTCTTTTTTGTGAGTAACGCTGCTGACAACAGAAAGGTTGGAGAGGCGCAGGAAATTCAGTGTTCCGTTAACTTCATAAATGCTGTGATTATTGCAACTGAACAGGAAATCTGCAGCCGCATACGACTGTTCTACGGGAGTGGGTGCTTCTGCCAACACTTGATTGATACCGTTTACCGTCATCGTACTGCCGGCATCTATCATCATCGTGCTTTTTTTCTCACCACCATTGGCTGATGCGCGCAGAGTGGTCGTTGTCACGCGGGCATTATCCGACACAATAAGCGTCGTTTCTTCATAGCCCGCACCGAGGGACATGCCCAACGATGTCATATTCTTGATGACACCATTTTTACCGCTCAAAACCAAAGTACCGCACTGTGTAGTAACAGAACCATCGTATTCGCTCATATCACCGGTCAAAATCACCGTGCCATACCCTGCCTTGTACAAGCTGGCATTAGCATAGGTACCATTCTCCGAAAAAGCATTATAGATGCGCCCTGTATAGGTTGTTTCCAGAGCAGAGTATGCATTCTCGCCGGTCTCGGCAGAGAGATAAAGTTCACCATAAGCAAGGAAATTGCCTGTACCGTTAATTGCAATATCAGCATCGACGGTAATCTTAGGATCAGAAATAAGATTATGATGAGCAGGATCAGCGGATACCAAGCTACCACCCTGTAAGGTAATCGTATCTATGCCGCTCAGATTCGCAGCTTGCCCCGTCTTAGGATTGAACACCGCCAAATCAGCATTCACCAGTGTAATTGTATTGCCACTGTAGGTTGCACTATCCAAATAGTTCACCTCTATCGTTCCCTCTCCGGGACGTGTTTCCGGATGGCGGTAATATAATCTATCCGTAAGCGTTACGTTACCGGCAATCTTGGTCGTATCGGACAAATCAACCCCATTGCCCAAGATTTCATAGTACTTAAATTCGCCCAGCATGCCCCAAGTATTGGCAACGCTGCTAGAACCTAAACCAACTTCTGCCTTAGCACCATTTTGCACAACCAAACGGCGGAACTCACCAATGGAACCAATTTCCAACACGCCGCTCGTTACATAGATAAAACGATTGGGATCATCTTCCAAAGTGGCAAAAATCTGCTTTCCCTGACCTTCTTTTTCGATATCCACATTCTTCAAAACCTTACCACTGAATCGGGTTGTTGAACCAAGGGACAATGTGCCGCCTACATGCAACTTAGCGGTTGCTGCATTACTTGTGGGGCGAATATCGTTGGCCGGAGCCTCTTGACTACCGGATGTGGGAGCTTCACCGGAGAAGATAAGGGACTGAGAATTACCGCTGATATCACCAATATAAGCATCCGTCACATTCAGAGCGACAAGCGCCATTTCATAATCAAAAGGAGAGAGATTGACAGAAGCTTCCGTCAACGCATGGGAGTTCCTAATTTCGATATAGTTCTGATAAATACCATACTGATAGGAAGGTCCAACCTGAATATGGGGAATGTCATTCGTTACGCTCAAGGTACCCGTAAAACCGACATTGGTGTCCGTCGTTCGGTTATCTCCTGTCAAATAAATAACATCCGGTCGATAGCTCTCTGCTTCATGCTCAAACATGACAACACCTCTACCATGAATCTGGTTGAGATACCAACGAGTAGAACCGCCATGACTATACAGAGTCGCATACGATAAGGGATCTTCGACAACCACATGACCAATTGTCTGGCGCACTTGCACCCCGCCTGCCATATTTCGAATGACTGCAGAACTACTAAGAGATTCAACACTGTTCACGTAGAGAGCTGCAGCCCCCAAACGCAAGGAGGAAAAACCATCCAGCACAAAGCGAACGTTGCCACCAATTGTGTTCTGAGATGTAATATTCAGCGTTAATTCCTTATCCGGCACCTTGGAAGGTTTGCTCCAAGACTCGCGAAGCCAAATAGTACCATTGTAGGAACCACCCGGAAGGTCCTTATTGTAGCCAAGAGTGTATACAACATTGCGCCCCTCAGAATTCATGGGGTCGATAAGAAGCACAGCGTCATCACTGGCAGAGGTCAGGTTGGTAAAATTGTGAGAAGCAGACCACTGAGATGTTGTGGCAACAAAGCCATCAATCGTGATAGGCCCACCAAAGGAATAGGCACCATCCCGAATGAAGAGCTGAGTATTGCCTTCGTTCAGGTCGGCATAATCACCACCTTCAGCCATTTTTTCCTCCAGTTCCTCTCTGGTGAGCACATCTCCCCTGAGAGTAATGGCGCCGGAAACCCCCTTTTGCGTGTTCTTATCTGTATGGATATGAATGTAGAGTTGGCCACCGTTCTCTACCGTCAATTCACCGACACTGAAAGAGTAGCGATATTTCTCACCTTCGAGCCAAGAGTTATTGTTGGGCTGATTGGTATTGACACCGTTGGCCACGACCAAGCGATCATACTGGGAATCCTCAGTATCACCACTAATGAGAGTCGTATCCTTGGAATGTTGCGAATGCTGGGTGGAATCCCAATAAAGAGATTCGGCGTATGCCTGAGAAACAGCGAGAGCACCGGCCACGAGAGACCCGGTGGCACAGGTAGTAGCGATGCCGGCTACTGCAGTCATGCAAGCAAGAACGGCATTACGAAGTTTGGAGGGGAGGTGTAATTTCATGGATGTGATTTGAGAAGAGGTATATAGGTATGCGTGTAGAGAGGAAGATACAGTCCTTCCTCGAACTGTCATGTTGCAAGCATAGCAGATAGACCCCGCTTGTCAAGAAGGAAAAGCAGGAAATTTTCAAAATACAAGGCTCGCATATTCGGCGCGGCAAGAAGAAGTCTCCCGAGCCCATTTGGGTAATGAACAATGAGGGAATTTGCATGCAGAGGAGATGCAAGAAGGCAAAAAAATCCTCTGTGGGTCACCGCAAGCATAGTCATTGCCTAGGGTTGCACCTGTGTGGGCGTAGAACGCAGGTGCGCGAGACTCGAAGTTCCCACGCCCGGAGCGAAGAGTCCGTTTGCAGAGGCTCGATGCACTGCACTATGCTGCACATAATAAAAGCTTGCCAAAAACGGGGGGCTGGGGTAGACTCTGCGCCATGCGTTATCTAGCCCTGATTGCCATATTGTGTGTCGCTACATTGATGAGCGGGTGTCAACAGTCCTACGCCAATGCGCCACGCCAACAATACAGTGCTTGGGCAGGAGAGCACCGCGCCCCCGTTATGCACACGCAAACGCCCATACCGGCCGGGGCTCAAAGTGTATATGGCCCCAACAAAGCAGCGCGAGTGCCGGCACGCCCATTGGCGCGCCCCACCACCCCTGCCCCGCGACCGGATTGCGCTGCGGTGTGTGTGATAGACCCGCGCACGGGCAATATCCTTTATTCTCACAATGCAGATGAGCGCCGGCAAGTGGCCAGCACGCAAAAAATCGTCACCGCACTGTGCGTATGCGATGCAGGGAACCTGAATAAGATGGTGCGTATCGATGCGTCTGACCGCCGGGTTCCTCCCATCCGAATGAACCTGCGCATAGGGGACAGCTACCGCAAAGGAGATTTGCTGCAAGCCATGCTGACAGGGAGCTACAACGATTTGGCTGTGGCGCTGGCACGCGATACCGCCGGCAGCGTGGAAAACTTTGCCAAGTTGATGAACGCGCGTGCGCGACGCATGCGTATGTATAATTCCCACTTTGTGAACCCAAGCGGTCTGCCGGCAGAGCAATACTCTACAGCGCATGATATGGCCTTGGCGGCATGCTATGCCTACAACAACCCCATCATTCGCAATTGCATCAACATTCCTGAATACGATTTTGTGAAAGCAGATGGCAGTGTGCGCAAAGTGCGCTCCACCAACCGTCTGCTCCGCAGCCACCCTTGGGTACACGGTATGAAAACAGGCTACACAAATGCCGCCGGCAAGTGCCTTATATCCTGCGGTACAAAAGACGGCCGAGCCGTGATTGTTGTCATTCTGGGGAGCAACAACCGCAAAATCTGGGGAGAATCCCTCAAGTATCTGCGCTGGGCTCTCGGTATGGCCTAATCCGCAAGCCCTCTTGTCTCCTCTTACCTTGTCACGGCGAGAAGGATGCCGGAGACAAGCTCACCGTCTGCTCTCCAAATTTTGATTTATCGAGATGAGGGGGGGGCTTTTTCAAAAATGCCGTTGATGCATCTATCGCTTACAAAATCTTGGGGGCGCACCCTTACACCAACAGAATGTGCTTGACAAGCAGCGCTTGCCACGGCATAATCTGCGCCACGCAGCGCCCCACGCGCAGCATGGAGAGATGGCTGAGTTGGTCTAAGGCACTCGACTCGAAATCGAGCGTGGCAGAGATGTCACCGTGGGTTCGAATCCCACTCTCTCCGCTTCCTCACCTTGCGCGCCACACCGCGCAAGGTGCTTTTTTTTAATCTTTTCTACATGATGAGCATGTACCTTTCGCCTCTTTTTTGGGAGGCGGCAAGGTAAGAGGCTTAGCGGTGGCGTTGGGGATGGTGGCGGTCAGATTGCTGGCGGTCATGGCGCCGGTGGTCGCGATGGCGCTCACGGTCGCGGCGTTCATCGCGGCGTTCATCGCGGCGTTCGATTCGTTTTTCACGGGCGCGGTGGTCGCTATAATCCTTGCCGGCGTTGAGGATGGTTTGGAGGGTGGATTCCTGCTGCACAGGGGTGGCTGATTGGGCCATGAGGGGGCCTGCGGTGGCAGCTATCATGATAGCTGAGATAATGTATTGTGTGTTCATACTATGCAATGGTTAAAACGAATGGAGGCTATCTTAAGCTGCACCGTTGATAAACGGGGAGAGCTCCCCCCCCTTAGTTTAAGCAAAGAGCCCGATAAATGACAATTTGGCTGGATGAGGAGACCTCAAAATTGTGGTTGATGTTTCTATTGTTTACAAAATTGTAGGGATGCATGTGGAGCGATTCGGATTCCATGCGGTAGAGCTTGACTTATCAGTGGGTGTAGGGTAGAGTACGGGCGTTATGAGTCTTCGTTTAGCAGTATTGGGCTCCGGTTCCGGGAGCAATTGTCAATCCATCTTCAACGCAATCGATGATGGGCGTTTGGATGCGGAAGTGGTCATCGTGCTTTCCGACAATCCTGATGCCTACATATTGGAACGCGCCAGGCAACGAGGCGTGCGCGCAGAGGTGATGGATTGCCAAGGATACAAGAACAAATTCCCCTTGGATGTGCAAGAAGCCCTCGCGCAGCAGCTCACGGAGCTCAAGATTGATTTGGTATGCTTAGCCGGGTTCATGCGTTTGGTCAAGGAACCGCTCTTGGCCGCATTTCCCCGCCGCATTCTCAATATTCACCCTGCCCTGCTGCCCGCCTTCCCCGGGGTGGAAGCTTGGAAACAAGCTTTGGAAGCAGGCGCCACCCAAGCGGGCTGCACGGTCCACTATGTGGATGCCGGCATGGATACGGGCGAAATCATCATGCAGGCATACGTGCCCGTGCTGCCGGATGACACGGCTGCCACCCTGCACGCGCGCATCCAAGTACAGGAGCATATTCTCTACCCGGCAGCCATTCTATCTGCCATCTCCCGCCTGTAAATAAAATCGCAATGCGTCTCGCACTTCGGATTCTACCGTTACTTCTTACCTTGGGCATCACAGCTCATGGAGCCACACGTGTAGATGTTTACAGCCCTGATGACATGAAAGTATCAGGGGCTCTTTACTCGGAATACGAAATGGTATTGCATGAGAATATCAGCCTTGACTTGCCAACAAAAAGCAGCGCTTACTACGCATCCTATAAATTTGACTTCACCTCTGCAGCCGATAAAAGCGACTCCGCCCATTTATCGTTCCATGGCGAAAACGATGAACGAGGTGAGGTGCTGCACAACTGCGGTGCCACCTTTCATCATCTGGGCAATCTAAGCTTTATCGACTGGATAAACACATGGGGCGGAGACGATGAAGACACATCCGTTTCCGCCCGTGGTGGCGCTATCAGCGGCGGAGACGGTGATTCTTTTCTTTTTCACGACAATGGGGCTATCTTATTCTCACACATCACCTACGATAGCTCAGAGTGGGGAACCAACCACAGCACCATCAGCGTACACGGCGGTGCCATACACACCTACACCGCACAGTCAGAACGGGTCGAGTTCACACGCAACGCAAGCATTACTTTAGAACACATCAGCATCGTGAATGAACACGACACCAACTACTGCTACAAAGATTTAAGCGCTCTTGGCGGTGCTATTTACACCGGCAACCTGAAGATAAGCAACACCTCCGGATTGGTCACACTGAGCAACAACAGTATTCACCAAGGTATATGCACAGATGTGGAAGGCGTAGGCAAAGGCGGCTCAGCATACATTACCAATTCACTCGATATCTCCGCCAACAAAAGCAATGTAATGCTGGATAGCAACAGCATTCTGGTAGCCAACACGGCCGCGGGCGGTGCTCTTTATCTGAATGAAAACAGCAGCGCTTCGATATCAAACAACCTGCTGCATGTTCAATTTCGCGAAAACAAAGTACAGGCTGCAGCCGATGTAGAATTTATTTTTACAGAAGACTCATTGTCTGCCACTTGCGAAGCAATGGGCGGCGCCGTTTATATTGAAAACAAACTGTTGATGGAGCATAACCACGGCAACATCACCATCGAATCCAACACCGGTACCGCAGATTACAGCAAGGTGTTGGAGAATGGACGCAGCGAGGAGCACGACAATGACCCCGCCTATGCGCTGGGCGGTGCTTTTTTCCTGGCAAGCGGGGCACACTTGGGTATCAACAACAATGGTACTGATGGCACAACCGACATGGGAAATGTGACATTTTCCGACAACGAGGTGAGTACCATCGGCACAAGTGGCGGCAGAGCGCAAGGCGGCGCCGTATTCCTCAGCTCCGCGGCAGAATTAAGCATAAGCAACAACACGGGCAACGTAGACTTCACTTACAACAAAGCCACGGATGGCGGAGCTCTTTATTTCTCGGCCAACAGCACCGGCTCCATTTCAAATAACGGCGATGTTTCTTTTGAAAACAACTCTGCCACCTACGGTGCCGGGCTCTTTGCAGCCGGCACTGTCGGCCTTTCCCTCAACGAACATGTGGCGTTTCAAAACAACACAGCCACCGCATACGGTGCCGGAATCTATGCAACAAGCCAAGTCTTGATCAATGGCAACAGCAGCGTGCTGTTCTCCGGCAATGAAGCACAAAAAGGAAGTGCCATATATGCAGCAAGCGGCAGTTTGGTTGATATATACGACAACAACGGAGATGTCAAATTCACGAACAATGAACTCTCAACCGGTGACACCTCAACCGGAGCCATCCACTTGTATAACGGTGCCACCCTTAAGCTCCGAGACAACGTAGCCGTTGTTTTCGAAAGCGGGAAAAATGGAAGAGGCGTTCTTTATGGAGAATCCGGCTCCTCCGCCCATCTCAGCGGCAATAAAACTGTGACCATCAGCGGCAATGAAACGATGCAGACAAGCATCATCCGCACAGCCGGTGCTCTGTACCTGCACGACAACACAGGCAACGTAGAACTGAACAACAACAGCGCACTGCAAGCTTCCGGCGCAGTATTCACGCTGGAAGGCAGCTCGGCCCTGCTTTCCGTTTGCGGCAATAGTGGCAGCATCACCGCCGCGGGCAACTATGCCACCAAAGCCGGCGGGTTTATCCGCGCAGAAAGCGGTTCCCACATCCTCATCTGCGACAATGCCGATGTCACCATCATCGGCAACAGCTCCCGCTCCGGTGCCGCCGCGATTGACAGCAACGGCTCCATCCACATCCGCAACAACGCAGGCAAGGTCATCTTTGGCAACAACGGCGTGTATGATGACGAAAGCGCCCAAACGACCTTGAGCAGTCTCCGCGCCGATACTGCTCAATTTTCCGCCGCAGAGGGCTATTCTGTTGAATTCCGGGATTCCATCATCATCTCCCCCGCCAACGAGGGGACCCCGGCGCTTGTCTTGAATGCAGACTACAAGGACAGTTCCGGCACCACGCACAAACAAGGCGGCGATATCATCTTTACCGGTGCCGATACCATCAACGCGAATGCTTCCGTTGATGCCGCCGCCTCGCGCCACAGCAAAATCAACGGCGCTACCACTCTCCACAACGGGCGGCTCATCGTGACTCAGCAAGCCATGTTGGAGGGCGATTCTCTGAGCACCACCGAACACAGCGGAGCCACAGTCGTGCTGAGCCAAGGCGGCTATCTCAATCAATCAGATGTCAACATCTCCACCGGTACCACTCTGCAGGCGGGGGATGCCGATACATCCCTCCTCTTGGCCTCTCCCCCCATGATTGTGGAGACGCTGCAACAGCTCATCGAACATACCACCGTTTGCGGCTATTTTGGCGGCAGCACCCTCACCCTGCAAAACGGCAGCTCCTATGCCATGTATGGAGGCATTCTTGATTTGTATGGTGGCCGGCTCAATCTCAGCGCAGGTACCGGTGCCATCACCCTCAGCTCCACCATAGCGCCCACTCTCGTGGAGGAAGAATACGTCCTACTTCTATTCACCGGGGTGAATAACCTGAGATACAACGAGGATATACTCTTTACCTACAATGGGCACGAATACGGAGCCGAGCACCTCTCATACTCATCAGACGAGCGCGCCGTCTATCTCCGCAACGTCATCATCCCCGAACCGGCTACCTCCGCGCTCTGTTTTCTGGCATTGTCCGCGTTGATTTCTCGGCGAAAAAGATAATGTTGCACCCCTTTTTTGACTCAACGGAGAAAGTTATGCTTGACAAATGAGCCGCAATGGTGTATCTCAACCGCTCACCAAACCCAAATTACAAGAGTTATGGCTAACATGCAAGTTATTCTCGCAACAAAGATCGACGGTCTGGGCTGTGAAGCCGACCTCGTTACCGTGAAGGCCGGTTATGGTCGCAACTACCTGATCCCCCAGGGTCTGGCATTTGAGGCTACCCCCGCCAACCAGCGTTTCATCAATATGCTCCAGAAGAAGCGTGCCGAGCGCGAGGCCGCTGAGCTCGCCAACTTCCAGGAGATTGCCGGCAAGATTGCCACCGTCACGGTCAGCCTCACCCTTGAGGCCGGCGAGAACGGCAAGGTATTCGGCGCCATCACCAACCAGCAGATTGCTGAAGGTTTGGCTGCTCTGGGCATCGAAATCGACCGCCACAGCATCGACCTTGAGAAGCCCCTCAAGAAGTCCGGCACCTATGAAGTGCCCGCCAAGCTTCACGCTCAGGTTACCGCTACCATCAAGGTGCAGCTCACCGTCAAGGGTGAGGTTGCCGCTGAGGAAGCTGCTGCCGAGTAAAGCGCTCAAAACTTCTCAAACCTCTTTCAACAAGACCGCCGAGCCTGACGCTCGGCGGTTTTTGTGCTTTCCCCTCAGTCGTTTTTGGTCTTGCTCTCTACCCGTTAAAAAAGTAGAATTGTGGCATGACACCGAGAAAGAGCATGGGGGAACTGGGGGCACGTATCATCTGTCTCATGTTGGGCTTGTACCTGCTGGCTCAGGGGATTGCTTTCACCATATTGGCTAATTTGGGTACAGATGCCATTACCAGCCCGGCTTTGGTGGCCTCTCTGACGCTGGGGACGGGAGAAGGTGGCATGGGCTACGAGTTCTGCTCCGTGGGCAACATGCTCATCTGTATCCACATCCTGCTGGTGCTGATGCAGATTCTTCTATTGCGCAGCAAATATCAACCGGTGCAATTGTTGCAAGTACTCATGGGGCTTCTGCTGGGCTCTCTTCTGAACGTATGCCTGAACTACACCATGAAGCTGCCGGAGCCCACCTACGCCATGTCCATTGTATACACACTCATTGGCTGCGTGATTGGTGCGTTTGGTATTTTCACCTATGTGAAAGCGGATTTGGTTCCCCTTTCCGCAGAGGGTTTTTGTTTGGCCCTCACCCGCACCTTTGGCTGGAATTTCAGCTTGGTAAAAGTGGGGCTGGACTGCTCCATGATTCTCATCGCGGTGGTAGCCTCGCTGATATTGCTGGGTGAGGTAGCAGGCGTGCGCGAGGGCTCGCTCATTTGTGCCGTGAGCACGGGGTTCATCATCGGGTGGTTTTTCAAGTTTTTCCCCTATTGGGACAAAATGTATGCAGCTTTGCGTGGCGAATCTCGGTCAAATGAAACAAATAATGCAGACTGCGCATAAGGCGTTTGAGATTCAATCTTGACTTTCAATCAGATGCGTGCTACCGTTCCGCGCACTACTATCTAACTTTCATCCACACTATGTCCCAAGAGACGAACATCCTCACCCTGTACACGGCCGAACAAATCCAAGAAGCCGTGCAGAAAACCGCACGTGATATTGAGGCTTTCTTTGGGGCGGATGAGCCGGTTGTCTCTCTCTGCCTGCTGAATGGTGCCATCTGGTTCACCTCTGACTTACTGCGTTGTTTACCCCCCAACTTTGAGCTGCAAACCATCCGCATTTCCAGCTATGAAGGGACGGACAGCACCGGCGAGCTCAAATGGCACAGTGCCCTGCCGGAGTGCAAGGGCAAGCGTGTGCTTGTGGTGGATGATGTACTGGATACCGGGCTCACCATGAAAGGTGTTTGTGAAAAATTGCTGGCCAACGGTGCCACCAAGGTTGCTTCTGTGGTAGCCGTCAACAAGATTGGCCGCCGCAAGGTGGAATACGAGGCAGATTTTGCCGCCCTGCAGTGCGAAGACCTCTTCCTCGTGGGCTATGGGCTGGATTTCAACGGTAAATACCGCAACCTGCCTTTCATTGGCTATATTAAATAAAACCACAGCCTTGCCGGGGCAAGGAAGAAGTCGAATTGGGGCGCTGGGGAGTGTATCGCTCGCTGCGTGTCGCGCGTGGCATTCCGGAATTTTGCAAAATCGCGGAATGGCGAATTTTCACCGGACGTAGCAAGACGATTTTTGTACCCGGAGCAGGAGTTGTTCGCCCAAAAAATCAGTTTCCGAAAACTTTCAGCTTGCAAAAAAAAAGGCAGGGTGTATACTTCCCGCGAACTACTATCAGCCATTACAGCACAATGGATACCATACGCACATTTACCACAGGAAACGGCTCAACCGGCCAATTTTATTCTCTGCCTGCACTGCAAGAACAGGGATACCCCGGCATCTCCCGCATGCCTATCTCACTTCGCATTGTGTTGGAAAGCCTGATGCGCAATTGCGATGGGCTCAAGGTGAGCGAGCAAGATGTAGCAAATCTGGCAGCGTGGAATGCAAAAGCCCCCGGGGACTACGAGATTCCGTTCACGGTAGCCCGCATTATTTTGCAAGACCTGACCGGCGTACCCCTGCTGGTGGATTTGGCAGCCATGCGCGCCGCCGTGCAGGATTTGGGAGCCAACCCGGCCGACATGGAGCCGCTTGTACCGGTGGATTTGGTGGTAGACCACTCTGTGCAGGTGGACTGGGCGGGCTTCCCCGCCGCATACCAAAAGAACCTGACCCGCGAGTTTGAACGCAACACAGAACGCTACGAATTCCTGAAGTGGGGGCAGCAAGCGTTCAAGACTTTCTCAGTGGTACCCCCCAGCACAGGCATTGTACACCAGGTAAATCTGGAGTACTTGGCACGTGGCGTCATGGAAAATGACGGGGTTTACTACCCGGATAGCTTGGTGGGTACAGACTCCCACACCACGATGATTAACGGTCTGGGTATTGTGGCCTGGGGCGTAGGCGGCATTGAGGCCGAAGCCGGCATGCTGGGTCAACCCATCACCTTCTTGGTGCCGGAGGTAATCGGCGTAAACCTGACCGGCAAGCTGCGCGAGGGCGTGACGGCTACGGACTTGGCCCTGCACATCACCCAAATGCTGCGCAAGCAGGGAGTTGTGGGCAAGTTTGTCGAGTTCTTTGGCGAGGGCGCTGCCAGCCTCTCCCTGCCGGATCGCGCCACCATTGCCAACATGGCGCCGGAATACGGCGCAACGATGGGCTTCTTCCCCATGGATGCCACCAGCGCCGCATACCTGCGCGCCACAGGACGCCCGGAAGAACATGTGGCCACCTACGAAGCCTACTACAAAGCCCAAGGCATGTTTGGAATGCCCATGGCCGGCGAGATAGACTACAGCACCGAGCTGACGCTTGATTTGGGTAGCATTGTACCTGCAGTGGCAGGGCCCAAGCGCCCGCAGGACCGCATCCCCCTGAGTGAACTCAAGAGCAACTTTGCAGAAATCTGCACCACTACATACGGCAAAGAGCAAAATACCACTCCCATCCCCGTAACGATGCACGGCGATGCCGGCAACCCGGATGCCGACACCACACACAACATCGGTTTGGCAGATGGCTCTATCTTGGTAGCCGCCATCACCAGCTGCACCAACACCAGCAACGATGGGCTCATGCTCGCCGCCGGTTTGCTGGCTAAGAAAGCGGCAGCACTGGGGCTCAAAGTACCCGCCTACGTCAAGACAAGCATTGCCCCCGGCTCCCGTATTGCAGCACGCTATTTTGCCAACAATGACCTGATGGCGGCGCTGGATAGCATTGGCTTCTCCATTGTGGGCTACGGCTGCACCACCTGCATCGGCAACTCCGGCCCCCTCAACAAGGATGTGGAGCAAGCCGTCATTGCAGAGAACATTGTTTCCTGCTCGGTGCTCTCCGGTAACCGCAACTTTGAGGCCCGCATTCACCCGCACATCAAGGCCAATTTCCTCATGTCGCCCCCGCTGGTCATTGCTTTTGCGCTGGCCGGGCGCGTAGACATCGACATGGAGAGCGAGCCATTGGGCACCGCCACGGATGGCAGCCCTGTATACCTGCGTGATATATGGCCCGGTAGTGCAGAGATAGCAGCTGCACAGGCCTGCGCCAGCACCCCGGAGGATTACACCAGCTGCTACAGCGTGCATGTGCCGGAATGGGATGGAGTGGCCGGCCCGGATGGCGCCACCTTTGCTTGGAATGAAGCCTCCACCTACATCCACCGCCCGCCCTTCTTCAATGGTTTCAACGGCCAAAAGGGTGATATTACGGATATCCTCAACGCCCGCCCGCTGGGCATCTTTGGCGACAGCGTCACCACCGACCACATTTCTCCCGCAGGAGCCATCAAGCCCACCGGCCCCGCCGGCCAATTCTTGGCATCCTTGGGTGTGGAGCGCAAGGATTTCAACACCTTTGGTTCCCGCCGAGGCAACGACTTGGTGATGGCTCGCGGTACCTTTGCCAATGTGCGCATCAAGAACCTCCTCACCGAGGGTGTGGAAGGTGGCTACACTCTCTACTTTGGCAGCGAGCAAGTCTCTGCCCCCGATACGGAGATTGTGGCTCCCTGCGGCACACCCACGTTCATCTACGATGCCGGTATGGCCTACATGAAGGATGGGGTACCCACCATCATCTTGGCCGGGGAAGACTACGGCATGGGCTCCAGCCGCGACTGGGCCGCCAAGGGCACCAGCTTGCTGGGAGTACGCGCCGTTGTCACGAAGAGCTTTGAGCGTATTCACCGCAGCAACCTCATCGGCATGGGTGTGTTGCCACTCAATTTTGCCAACCCGGAAGATTACGACCGAGTACGCAACTTGAAAGATGCCACATTCTCCATCACCGGGCTAAGCAACGGCATGGCACCGCGCTCTGCCGCTACCCTCGTGGTGCAACCCGCCGGGGAAGCCGCCTTTGAGCTGCCGCTTATCGTGCGCATTGATACCCCCATTGAGAAAGAATACTTCCGCGCAGGCGGCATCTTGCAATATGTGCTCACCCGGTACTGCTAATACCACCTATGCAAACCATCAATTTTGAGGAATTGCAAGCCAATGCGGCGCAGCTTATCGGCAAGCAGTGGATGCTCATCACAGCCGGAGATGCGGATAACTTCAACTGCATGACGGCCAGTTGGGGCGGGCTGGGGTTCCTTTGGAACCGCCCCGTGGCGTTCGTGTTTGTGCGCCCCAACCGCCACACGAGAAGCTACATTGACGCCACCCCCGCCTTTACCCTCTCTTTTATGCCGGAGCCGTACCGCAAAGACCTCATCTTCTGCGGTCGGAACTCCGGGCGAGATGTGGACAAGATGGCCAACACCGCGCTCAGCCCCATCACCACCGAAAGCGGACTGGTGGCATTTGCGGATGCTGACCTTGTGCTGGAATGCCGCAAGATGTTCTGCACTACCATGCAGGAAGCCGATTTCATGGATTGGAGCGAGGTTTCTCCGCAATGGTATGCGGAGGATAATCCCCTTCATTTGCTCTACATCTGCGAAATTACGGCCACCCATGTGCGCTGATGCGCCATAACGTTTTTACCCCCCCCTTTCTGATAAAAGAAAGGGGGGGAGATTTTTTTGCAAATAAAGCTTTACAAACTCCGCACTATCCATTATACAGTCGGCCACTTTACAGCCCAATACCATGCAGACAAAAAACATTATGAAACAAAAAGTCATCAAGATTGCCGTAGGCAGCTTGTTGGGTATTGTTTTGCTTACTCTGGTAATTACCCTGTGTCTGGGGGGTGAAACAGATCCGCTGGAGTATGAGGTAGAAAAGGGTATCTTGTCTGAAGATTATGTGGTAAAAGATGCCGACATGAACCGCTTGAAGGAGGAGATATGCAGCCACCACCAACGCCGAATAGACGAAGTGGAAACGCTGGCCGATTACCCCTACATAGTACAACTACTGCGATACGACATAGGCACAGGTTCCAATCTTTCCCCATCCATCTACACCAATTTGGCAAAGGCAGGAGCCAACCCCAATGATAAATCCGGAGAAGGAGAAAGCGCTCTGCATGTGGCGGTGCAACACAAACTCGCTACCCATATTTCTGCCTTGGTGAATGCCGGGGCCGATGCAGACACCCGCAACGGCCGCGGGCTTACCCCCCTTGCTTGTGCCACAGCCAACAACAACGCAACCATCGTCTCTGTACTACTGAGCAACAAAGCCAACCCCAATGCCACCAACAGCGATGGCACAACTGCCCTGCACAAAGCAGCGGAATCGGGTGCCTTGGAGTTGACAGAAGCACTCCTGAAAAGCGGAGCCGATCCCAACGCAAAAGATCATACCGGCACGACACCGCTGCACAAAGCCGCAGCCGCCGGGCATGCCGCTATCGTAAGCACGCTCACCACAGCAGGGGCAAAACCGGATTTGGCCAATGATGCCGGGGAATCACCCGTTCTCTTTGCCGTCAACAACAAAAAGGTAGCAGTGCTCAAGGAACTGGCAACCGCCGGGGCCAACATGAACATCCGCAACCGCCGGGGCGATACCGTCTTGTTCTCCGCCATCACGGAAGGAGAAAATGCCATCATTGCAGCCCTGCTTAATGCCCAGGCAGACCCTAACATGACCGGTCGCAACGACCGCACGCCACTGCATGCAGCAGCCCAACGCGGAAATGCCGGGGTGGTCAAAAAATTGCTTGAGGCAGGTGCAGATGTCAATGTCAATGACCGTTTCGGGACATCTCCTCTGTGTGAGGCCATTTCCCACGGTAAAGAAGAAGTGGTGGATATGCTTCTGAAAGTGGGAGCCGACCCCAACTCCACAAATGGACACGGCAACAGCATGCTCTTCCTCGCCATTAGCGGCAACCACCACCGAATTGTGAACTTACTGCTGGAAGCCGGAGTAGATGCCAATAGCCGCGGGAAAGACGGAGCCCTGCCACTGCACAGAGCGATTGAGCGTGGCAATGACCAGATGGTTATCGCACTGCTGGAAGCCGGAGCTGATTTCAAAGCCAAGGACAACTACGGATTCATGGCCATTCACAAAGCCTGTGTCATGGGGCGCAAGGATGTGGTGGTGGCGTTGATTAAAGCCGGAGTCAACGTCAATGAGATCGATGATTTCAAATACACCCCCCTGCACTACGCCGCCAAAAAAGGGCACCTGAAAATTGCGGAAATCCTGGTAGATGCCGGTGCCAACACAAAGGCAAAAAACAACAACGGAACCACGCCCGTGCAGGAAGCAAAACTGAGCGGGCATGAAGAAATGGTAGAACTACTCGGCAAATAAAAGAGTATCAGAAGCGCATTTTGTGCACCGTCAGCAGGGCCAATGTGCGCTCCCAATTCTCCGGGTGGTCATCTGTCTCCGGGAAAAGTTTATCTGCCGGTATGCGAGCGTAGCGTTCATGTGCCTTGGGGTGAGAGAGCTCCCGCAAGCCCACGGAAAAGATAGCGCCCAGACGCAAAAATTCGCGAGCCAGTTCGTGAGAGCCATTCCACGCATGCAACAGCACGCGTGGCAAGGTGTTGGTGCGTGCGCGCTGTTGCAGGATTTCCAGCAGCTCGGCCCAGGCATGGACACCATGCAGGTGAACCATGCGATCATGGCGAAACGCCGCCCCCAAATGAATATGCAGTAGCAGACGCTGCGCTTCCAGCGTATCTTTGTGGCCGGAAGATGCATCCAACCCGCTTTCTCCCACATCTGCCTGCGGATAGCGCGTGAGCCATTCATCCAGCTCAAAAGCAATCTCCGCAGCATCTACTTCATGCGCATGCCAAGGATGCACCCCAAAACAAGGTGTCATGCCCGGTGCCTCTGCATTTTTTTCCCAGTCCTCGCGCGTGACAGAGCATAAATAGCCACCGTGAGGGCCGGGGATATGGGTGTGGTAATCTTTCATGGTATTAAGCCGTGTGCTGAAAAACTATAATAAGGAAGACTGCGGTCATTGCCGGGAGCACCAATGATGACATGGTCAATAAAGCGAATCCGCAAGAGTTCAGCCGCATCTGCTACAACCCTCGTCAACTCTTTGTCGGCCTTGCTGGGTGTTGTATCCCCACTGGGGTGGTTGTGAACCAAGACGATGGCATGAGCATTGCAGTTGATGGCCTCCCTGAAAATATCACGCGGATGCGATACCACCATACTGGCAGTTCCCTTAGCTACTACACATTTTCGCATCAAATGGCGGCGAATGTCCAGTAGCAGCACCACCAAGGTCTCTTGGCTATAACTCATCATCTCCGGGCTCATATACCGGTATATGGTTTCCGGGGTATCCATCACCTCACGCTGTACTTCCTCTGCAACGGCTCGCTGCCCCAATTCAAAAACGGCGGCAAGAGTGGCGGCTTTTGCAGCTCCTATACCTTTGCAACATTGCATGATTTCGCTCGCCTCCATACGCCCCAGCGACACAAGGGAGCCGGCCGAGCGTTTTAACCGGGCAGCCAACTCCAGCACGTTGCATCCGCGCAGTCCTGTGCGCAGAAAGATGGCTATCAATTCTTCATCTCTCAGAGCGGCTCGCCCCTTCTGCAACAGCTTCTCGCGCGGGCGCTCCTCCAGTGCCAAATCTTTCAAACGCAGTGGCTGTTCTGCTTCCACATTCTCACTCATATTCCTCCCTATTCTACACTTTTCTCTGACACTGTGAAGCGGAAAATTGCTTAAACGTGTCGCCTAATCGCTCATTTTGACAAAAGCACGTTCATTCCATGCGAGGATTTCCTCCTTTACGTCACAAAACAACCCTTGCAAAGCAAGAGCGCGGTATGATAGAATGCACCTATGCCGACACTCCGTGAAATTGCATTGCAAGGGCTTTCCCACATGCAGGAAAGCGGGCAGTTGCGCGTAGCGGTGGATGAAGAGGCCCGCGGTATTTTGCGGGGCTGGATGTTGGCAAAGAAAAAGGGTACAACCAGCCCCCTTCCCCCACAAACAAAACCGCACCCCCGGCAAGAGGCCGCAAGCACCACCATGCAAAGTGTAGAGGAAAAGCTGGCCTACCTGCGAGAACGAGCAGCGCATTGGAAAGCGGCAAAAGCGCTGGGTACGCTGCGGGAAACGATGGTATTTGCCACGGGGAATCCGCGGGCTCGCCTCATGCTGGTGGGAGAAGCCCCCGGCTATGATGAAGAACGCCTACAAGAACCTTTTGTGGGTAAGGCCGGTCAGAAACTTAATCAAATCTTGGGGGCAATGGGGCTGAACCGAGAGGAGATTTATATCTCCAACGTGTGCAAGTTCCGCCCCGCCATGGGAGAAAACCAAGGCACGGCCAACCGCGCCCCCAGCGAGGAAGAAATTGCTGCATGCCTCCCTATCATCTTGGCAGAGATACGGGCCATTCAACCGTTGTGCATCGTTTGCTTAGGGGGCAGTTCGGCCAAAGGTTTACTTGGCAGCACGGCCAGCGTGAGTAACTTACGCGGGAACTGGCATGAATGCCAAGGGATACCGGTGCGGGTGACATACCACCCCAGCTACCTGCTACGCAATGAAAGCATGGCAGCTAAGCGCGCTGTGTGGGAGGATATGCTGCACGTCATGGAGCATTTGCAGCTCCCCATCAGCAACAAACAACGCCGATATTTCCTCCCGAGATGAAGATGACGCTCTGCACCATCCTCGGCATTCTTTGTGGCCTGCTGCTTGGCGCATGCCACAGCTCGACCCATGCCCTGCTGGCGCGCGCGCAGGACGGCGAAGCCGCTGCCCAGTTTGAATATGGCCGCAGGCTGCTCACGGGGCAAAAAACGGCACCGGATCGCTCCCTGGCTCCGGGGTGGTTCTACGCTGCCGCCAACCAAGGACACGCCAAAGCACAAGCCGCGCTCGGCACTTGCTACCAACGCGGCCTAGGCCTCCCCCGCAACGAGAAGGAAGCACTCAAGTGGTACAATAAAGCCGCCATTCAAGGGGAGCAACACGCCACCCGCGCCGTGCTGGAGTATGCCGACACCAAAAAGGGAAAAAAGGCCGTAAAAAATGCCCTACGCCCCCTGCTTGCAGCAGAAAACCCGGCGGCTGAGCTCTATCTGGCAGTACGTCTTCTGCAAGAAGCCCCCGCCAACAAGACCAACCAACAGCAAGCGGTGGATTACCTGCGCTACGCGGCCATGGGCGGAAGTGGAGAGGCCGCTTTCCTCCTCTTTTTGTGCTACTTGGAAGGTACCGGTGTGTACCCTTCTACGGAACTTGGAATCGGCTGGCTTATCACAGCGGCTAACATGGATTACGAACCGGCAATCGCTCTACTTCAACAACTCCAGGCAGAGTTGAATGCCGCCGGCATTCCCCATTAGATTTTTTTACTTCAATTAGTTTAAATCGTGATATAATTTTCATATATCAAACGTAATTACCAACATGAAACTGAGAGTATTGACAAGCGTGTTGTTGCTAGCGGGCAGTGCGCTGGCCCAAATGCCGGGCACGCCGGCAACCCGAGTGCAGGTGGAGAAAGCCACCACGGGGTTGGACATGATTTTTCGCCGGAGCATCGGGCATGT
The DNA here is from genome assembly GCA_017398355.1 of Akkermansia sp. Taxonomy (GTDB): domain Bacteria; phylum Verrucomicrobiota; class Verrucomicrobiia; order Verrucomicrobiales; family Akkermansiaceae; genus Akkermansia. Next base: position 24,740 of record JAFQGD010000057.1, read on the forward strand.
GGAAGCTATCCGCAAGGTGCAGGTGCGCTCCGCAGTGGAAGGATTTTTGATGGAAGCCAAATTCAAGGAAGGCAGCATTGTGCAAGAGGGGGATGTGCTTTTCGAAATCAACCCCATTCGCTACAAAGCAGCCTTTGCCCAAGCGCAAGCCACCTTGAAAGAAATCAACGCGCGTATCATCTACGCTGAAAATAACTACAAAAGGCTCAAAGCTTTGGCTAGCAGCCATGCAGCTTCTGTTGAAAATGTTGAAAGCGCCCTTGCCCGATTGGAAGGCCTGAAAGCTCAAAAAATTGAAGCAGAAGCCAACCTAGTCAAAGCAGAAAAGGATTTGAACGATTGCACCATCCGCGCAGAAATCACCGGGCGCATTGGTCGCAGGGAATTCTCCAAAGGCAACTATATCACCCAAGGTGAAATGCTGGCCACCATCACCCAGACAGATCCCATCTATGTGCGTTTCCCGCTCAGCCAGAGCGATGTGAACGGCATTTTCCGCGGGCCCAAGGAAATTAGCAACGTGGCCAACGTAAAACTGACCACGGCAGATGGCCGCGGATACCCCGATGCCGGCCACATTGAAATTGTGGACAACCTGCTCACCGGCAATACGGATACCTACACCCTGTGGGCCAAGTTCGACAACAAAAAGCAAGTACTCACCCCGCGTGGCATCGGCGCGCTCCACATTTCGCTGACGAATACGGCAGAGGTAACGATGGTGCCCCTCACCGCCGTGCATCATGATGAAGTGGGGGCATACGTATACACCGTGGACAACGAGGGCAAAGTAGCACGCCGTGAAGTCATCTCCGGCACAGTCCAAGGGCGCATGCAATCCATTTATGATGGGCTGCAACCCGGCGAAACCGTCATCACCGATGGTTCCCACAAGACCCGTGTGGGAGCTACGGTCATGCCCGTCTACCCGGAAGAACAAAAACTGGCAACAAAGCCGGGCCGGGCCAGCACGCAAAATGAAGAAGCAACTGTGGTGGCAGAAATTGCGGAAGCGAGCCCCATAAGCGACCCCACCGTGTTGGTGTGCCAAGGCGCGCGGGTAGAGGCCATCAACCGCGTCAACATTCGCCCGCTGGTACAAGGGGTGTTGGAAGAGCCTGCCTTCAAGGAGGGCGACCGCGTGAAACAGGGAGACGTGCTCTTCAACATTGACCCCACCCGGTACAAAGCCACGGTAGACGCGCAGAAAGCCAAAATCATGCAGCTCGATGTGCTGATTGCGGATGCCACCAGCAAATACGAACGCCAGCAGCAACTCATCGCCCGCAATGCCACCAGTAAGGATGATGTGGAAAGCGCCAAGGCGACCCTGGATGAGCTGCAAGCCCAGAAAGAAAAGGCCCAGGCCGTCCTTGCAGTGGCAGAAGATGACCTCTCCCGCTGCACGGTGCGTGCCGCAATTGATTCCCGCATCGGGCGCGTCAACTTCTCCAAAGGCAACTACATCACCGATATCAAATCCCCGCTGGCTACGCTGGTGCAGCTCAGCCCCATTTATGTGCGTTTTTCACTGAGTGAAAGCAGCATTCTCTCCCACTTCGGCAATGTGGAAGACCTCATCCGCGATGCAGAAATCACCCTCGTCACAGCCAATGGCAAAACATTCAGCGAAAAGGGCTGCGTATCCTTCTGCGATAACGTGATTCAGCAAGCAACCGATACCCAAAACCTGTGGGCCATTTTCAACAATGCCGAGCGAGAGCTGCACCCCGGAGGTGTAGTGACGATACGTGTCAAACGCAAAGCAGACATCACCGTACCGGGCATCCCGGCACAAGCGGTGCAAGTAGATACACGCGGCAAATATGTATACCTGCTCAAAAATGGGCGGGCCGTGCAAACGCGCATCCACTGCGGCACGGCAGATGAAAATGGCATGGTACCCGTCTTTGCCGGTTTGGAGAACGGGGCCAAGGTCATCACCACCCAGTTGGCAGAATTGGAAAACGGCACTCCGGTACAAGCTAAGTAAACCCTACATTCTCTTCCATCTATGTTCTCACAATTTTTCATTTATCGTCCCAAGTTTGCGTTCGTCATCTCCATCCTGATGATGCTGGCAGGGTTGCTTTGCATCAGCAAGATGCCGATATCAGAATACCCGGAGGTATCGCCGCCCACGGTATCAGTAAACATGAACTACAACGGTGCCAGCGCCGAGGAATTGGCCCAAGTAGTGGCAGCCCCGGTGGAGGAACAGCTGGTGGGGATGGATGACCTGCTCTACTTCTACTCCTCCTGCGCCAACAACGGCTCCTACTCCCTGACCCTCATTTTCGAGACCGGCACCAACGACGACATGGCCATGATTAACGTGTCCAACGCTATCAAGGCTGTGGAATCCAAATTGCCGGCAGAAATCAAGCAAAACGGCTACCGCATCCGCAAGCGCTCCGGCGACATGCTGTGTTTCATCAACTTCATGTGCGATGAAAACAAGATGAGTGTGCTCGACCTCTCCAACTGGTTGCGCATGAATGCCAAAGACCGCATCGGCCAGGTGAGTGGCGTATCCAGCGTAGATATTATCCCCAACCGCAACTACGCCATGCGTATTTGGATGAATACCACACGCATGAGTGCCCTCAACATCACCCCGGCGGATATCCGCAAGGCTATCGAAGCACAAAACATCCAAGCTGCTGCCGGCTCCGTGGGCTCGGAAGACGAACAGTCGTACGCTACTTTCAAGGTGACGGCTACGGGCCGACTCAAAACCGCAGAGGAATTCGGCAACATCATCGTAAAACGCGGTGAGGGTGGTCATGTGACCAAGTTGAAAGATATCGCCACCATTGAACTGGGAGCCGAGCGTAACTCCGGCTACAGCCGACTCAATGGCAAGGATGCCGTGGGGATGATTATTCACCGCAACAATGAGGCCAACGCCTTGGCCACTGTGCAGGCAGTGCAAACCATGATGAAAGAAATTGAAGCCACCATGCCCGATGGCATGGAATGGCAAATGGGCTATGACCCCACCCAAGCCATCTCTGCCACCATGGAAGAAATCATCATCACCTTGGGGCTGGCTCTCTTCCTAGTGGTGCTGGTGACCTTCATTTTCCTGCAAGACTGGCGCGCCACGCTTATTCCCTCATTGGCCATTCCGGTGTCTTTGCTGGGAGCCTTCGTCATCATGTACGCATTGGGCTACACGATTAACGTGCTCACCATGTTCGGCCTCATCCTCGTGATTGGTTCACTGGTGGATGATGCCATTGTGGTCGTGGAAAACGTGATGCGACTCATCCAAGAAGAAAAGCTCAGCCCGCGGGAAGCTACGATTAAGAGTATGAAACAAATCACGGGTGCCATCATCGCCACCACGCTGGTGACGCTGGCGGTGTACGTGCCGATAGCCTTCTATGGCGGCATGGTTGGTGTGATTTACACGCAGTTCTCCGTGACCATGTGCGTGGCGCTCTGCATTTCCACCTTCAACGCCCTTACCCTCTCCCCTGCTCTGTGTGCCCTGATTTTGCGCCCGGCAGGTGTGAAACAGAGTAAACTCTCCGAGTGGATGTTCAAGCCCTTCAACTGGTTTATGGATGTGTGCCGCCGCATCTACTTATGGGGGGCAGGCATTTTGGTCCGCAACGCCTGGTTGACGGTACTGCTGCTGGCAGCCGTTCTTTTTGGCAACTACATCTACTTCTCAGGCTCCCCCTCTTGGTGGTATGATATTTTCCACAGCAAAGAACAGCCTGTTGCCCAAGCGCCCGCCCGTGGCAAAGCCCCGGCCAAGAAGAGCTTCGACATACTCGACCTCATCGCCCCGGATGCTATGAACAGCTCATTCATCCCCACGGAAGATAAGGGTACGCTCTTCGTGATGATTACCATGGAAGGCACGGCCACCGCCAAGCAGCGCACAGATAAAGTGCTGCGCCAGCTGGAGGCGCGCATGAAAAACATCCCCGGCATTGCAGCCGTTACGGCACAGAGCGGCTACAGCTTTGCCAGTGGCTCCGGTGAGAGCCGCGCCATGATGATTATTCTGCTGGACCACTGGAGCAAACGCACCACACCGGATTTGCACGTGTCAGCCATTGCAGCCAAGGTCAATGCCGCCTGCGCAGACATCCCCGAAGCCTCCATCATGGCCGTGACTCCGCCCGCCATCCAGGGGCTGGGTATCTCCGGCGGTATTTCTATGGTGCTGCAAGCCTCCGGCGATACCACGCCGCTGGACATGGGCAACATGGTCAAAGAAATTCAGGCGCGTCTGCAATCACACAGCGACCTCGTCTCCCTCGTACGCAGTGAGTACAATGCAGAAAACCCGCAAATTCGCTTGGAAATCAACCGCGAAAAAGCACAATCTCTCAATGTGCCGGTAAACACTATTTTCAGCACCTTGCAGAGCGTGATGTCGTCCCTCTACGTCAACGATTTCACCCTCAACGGATTCAACTTCAAGGTTATGATGCAGGGTGCCACCCAAGACCGCCGCACGGCGGAGGACATTCTCAACCAAATGGTGCGCAACGAAAAGGGGGAAATGGTACCGCTCTCAGCGGTATGCTCCATTTCCCACACGGTGGGGCCGGATTCCTACGGGCGTTTCAACCAGTACATGAGCGCAGATATCACTGTGATGGCTCAGCCCAACGTGGGCTCCGGGCAAGTCATGAAGCTCATTGAGGACACCATCGCCCAAATCAACAAGGAAGAGCGCGCTGCCGGCCACGACCGCCAGTGGATGGTGAGCTGGAAAGACCTTTCCTACCAAGAACGCCAGAACGATGGCAAGGTGGGCATCCTCGTGGGCTTAGCCATGCTCTTTGCCTACCTCTTCCTCGTGGCGCAGTATGAGAGCTGGACCACCCCGGTACCGGTGATGCTCTCGGTGAGTGTGGCCACGTTGGGCGCCTTGATGGGGGCACGCCTCTTCGGGCTCACACTGTCCATCTATGTGCAGCTTGGCCTGCTGATGCTCATCGGCCTGGCCGCCAAGAATGCTATTTTGATGGTGGAATTCAGCAAGGAAGACCACGAAACAGGCACACCGATACGCCAAGCCGCTATCAACGGCGCAAGCCTGCGTTTCCGCGCTGTGCTTATGACGGCCATTTCCTTCATCTTCGGTGTGTTCCCCATGGTAGTCGCCACAGGTTCCGGCGCCGCCAGCCGGCAGGAAATCGGCATCACCACCTTCTTCGGCATGACGCTGGCCACCATCTTCGGCATTTTCATGGTGCCGGGTCTCTACGCAATCTTCGCCCGCATGCGCGACTGGACCGCCGCGAAAATCGGCCTGAAAAAATAGCCGTTTCGCCGGCCAGGGCTGCCCTCTTTTTCAACACCAATACCACAGTCATATTCCCCTATTCCCCCCCAAAAAACGATGAAAATTACCCCCGTTCTTCGTGCCAAGAAATCTCTGTTACCTGCCACACTTCTGCTGACCGGTAGCACCCTCATGGCTGGCTGCGACCGCCACACACCCCCGGGTGATGTACCCTATACCGACAATGCTCAGACATCTGCAGATGATACACAGCAACTTATCGGTAAATATATAATCTCCCACCCGGAGCCACCCAAGCCAAAGCCCCAGTCTCCCCCCGCTACTGACGAATAATGACCGGGCCACTCACCCTCACTCTTTGTCTTACGCACCAATGCAATTTGCGCTGCCGCTATTGCTATGCGGGGCGCAAGTACCGCAGCACCATGTCGCAAGCAACGCTGGAGCGAGCAGTCGACATCGCTTTGGATGAAGCGCAGCGCCTTGGACGGCATCTTGATATTTCCTTTTTTGGGGGCGAGCCTCTGCTGGAGTGGGAGCTTTTGCAATACGGCTGGCAGTATGCCACGCAAAAAGCAACCAACAGCAAGGTACGCCTCCGCTTCGGCCTCACCACTAACGGCACACTCCTCTCCCAAGAAAAATCAGCTTGGCTTGTTGAGCGCGATTTTCTGATTGGTCTGTCGCTTGATGGCTCTCCTGCCATGCACAACACGAACCGCTGCTTTGCCAACGGCAGCGGTAGCCATACACAAGCAAGCCGGGCTCTCAGGCACCTGCAGCAATATCCCTCTGCTCGCTTCAAAATTATCTGCGTAGTCGATCCGCACAATCACCTATACCTATGCGAGGGGGTGCGCTGGCTGCACCGTCACAAGGTCGGCACCATCGGGCTCAATTTCGACTACTGGAGTCCGTGGTCGGATGCTCAGTTTGAGTCTCTTGCCCACCACATGCAACTTTTGGCCGACCAAGTTTTGGACTCATACCGCGCCGGCACTCCCTGGCAAGTGGAATGCTTCGCGGATAAAATCCGTAGCTATATTGAGCAACCCCAACATTCCTGCAACCGCTGCCAACTAGGAGAACGCGAGCTGGCTGTATCGGTCGATGGGCACTTTTTCCCCTGCTCTCGGCTCGTAGGCGTGGGGGATGACCCCGCCATCACATTCGGAGATGTGCACACAGGCATCAACCGAGCGCGGCAACAATTTATCATCGCCACACGTGGCAATGCCACACCGGAGTGCCGCTTGTGTGCACTGCGCTACCGCTGTATCAACTCCTGTGGTTGCAGCAATTTTGCATCGTCCGGGGCCATAAACCAAGTATCCCCTTTCCTTTGCAACCTTCAACAGCTCATCATACGGCTGGCCGATACCTTGGCAGAAACGCTCTACGCTGAGCGCAACCCTGCCTTCATGCAGCAATTTTACGGCCAATGACACCCCTCCGCTTAGGCTATCGTGCCTTCCGTCACGCCGATGCGGTCAAGCAAATTGAGTTGCTGCATCAGAGCCTCCGGTTTGAGTCGCCCGCGCAGGAGGTCGCGGTAGAGGGAAATAAGCTGCGTTGTCTTCTCGGGTGATTCCTCCAGCAACTCCAAGCGGAAGCGCGAAAGGCCCCAGCGGCGCATCCCCTCCACATAGCGTGCAGCCGTCTGGGCCTGTCCATTGAACAAGGTATTGCGGCAACCCTCATCACTGCGCAGATAGTGCATCGCATGGGTGCGGTCCATCACGCGCACGCGGTGGTGCTCGCATGGCTGTCCACAATCCTTGAAACTATGCCCTCGGGAGAGGAAAGTGCAATACACGCAATGCTCCGTATGGAACATGGGGATATGCTGGTGCAGGGTGAGTTCCAGCTGCGGGCCGCAACCACTGCGCAGCATATCTGCCAACTGTGCAGCATTCAAATCATAGGAAACGGTGAGATATTTCAGGCCGAAGGCACGCCACTGCAACACACTCTCGGGGTTGGCTGTGTTGAGAGAGAAATCCCCCACTAGGGGCACCCCTTTATCCCGCCACCACAGGGCAGCACCCAAATTGCGTACCAACACACCATCCGGCTTGGCTGCCACCAGATACTTGAAGTAACCGGCCTCATGCGGCTTCATGATGCGGAGCGTTGCCACCCACACTGCCACGCCGGGGTATTCGGCGCGGATTTGAGCCGCCACGGGTGCCAGTTGCTTCAAATCCTTAAAGTCAAGATACAAGCGCTTCACACCGGCGGCAGCGGCAGCAAGGGCTTGCTCCGGTTCACGGCACAGAACAGATAACTTATACCCCTCTGCCGGAGCGGGTGCTGGGAATGCCCCCTGCCAGGCAGCCCACGCAGGAAGAGAGCCCCCGTCTCTTTCCTCCTTTTCTTGCGGGGTGGTAGCCAATTTCTCGACCAGTTCGCGACGCATGCGGTTCAGGATGGAAAGCGGCATCATGAGCCCCTCCTCCAGATCGAAACGACAATCGCCCAGCGTGTACCCCGTGCCGCCTAACCGTCCGAACTGAGCCAGCAGCACATCCGGCGTAAGCGGGCGGTTCTCCGCAGGCTCCAGCGGTTGCCCGCTTCCCACAACAACCCCGCGGCATTCCGCCGTGAGCTGGCTTCCCATGCGCCCGCAGAAACGGATGGAAAGAGCGGTAGTGACCTCTGCACCGGCAACACGCGGGGCAAATTGGCACCAAGTGGCATGCAGCGCTTTGTCCAAAGCCGGGTCAGCCGTCTTCCACAAAAGATTTCCGGGGCGCACCTGCCGCCAATCAATGCGACTGGCCTTGCCATGGAAAAAGAGCTTCGCGCCCTGCACTTTCCAGATTCGCCCGCCCTGCTCATCGTTACGGTCTTGCCCCGCATCAATCACAAAACCATCTCCCGGTGCCAGAGGCATGGGTGGCAGGCCCTCCAGTTCCACCCATCCCTCGCCGGAGCGTGCTATGCGCCCGGCCAAAGCTCCGCGTTTCTTGCCAAAACGCCCATGGGTGAGCAAGGGGTGGTCTGTACCATCCAACCACCCCGTGGAAAACCCACGCGAAAACGCCATCTGCATGGCATATAAATCGGCCCGTTGACAGGCCGCCGAGGGAGCTTTTTGTGCCAAAGCTGCATCCAGAGCTCGGCGGTAGGCACGCGTGGTGGCGGCCACATATTCGGGGCTCTTCAAGCGCCCCTCAATTTTAAAACTCATCACACCGGCTGCCAGCAGCTCCGGCACACGCTCCAGCGCACACAAATCCTGCGGGGAAAACACATAGCGGCGCTCACCCAAATCGCGCATGCGTCCATCTACCTCCAAGCGGTAGGGCATGCGGCAGGCTTGGGCGCATTCCCCGCGATTTGCACTGCGCTGTCCCAAGCTCTCACTGGTCAGGCACTGCCCGGAGTATGCCACACACAAAGCCCCGTGGCAAAACACCTCGATAGGCTTGCTCGTAGCCTTCGCGCAGGCCTCAATCTCTCGCAGCGAAAGCTCACGCGACAACACTATTTGCTGCGGGTCGAACATCTCATCCACCAAGCGAACCGCCTCGGGGGAAGACACCGTCATCTGCGTGGAGATGTGCAGCTCTATCTTCCAACGCCCCTCGCGGCGGTAGCGGGATATGATGCCGGACAAGCCGATATCCTGCACAATCACGCCATCCACCCCTGCAGCATCCAACGCATCCACATATTCCAATGCTTCCCCCATTTCTGCCGGGAAGATGAGGACATTCATCGTCACATACGCTCGCACACCGTAGCTATGCAAAAAGGGGACCAGCACCCCTAAATCGGCTCGCGTAAAGTTATCCGCTCTCATGCGGGCATTAAACTGATCCAAGCCAAAATAAACCGCGTCCGCCCCATTGGCTACGGCGGCTCGTACACAATCCCAATTCCCTGCTGGCGCTAATATCTCCGGTTTCCGCTCTGGCATCTCCCCCTTATTTTCCACCATTTTCCCCTTCAAGGCAAGCCTTATCGCCTCCATGCCTGCCATATTTTTCACAATGGCAAAGCAGCACATCTCAGGAGTCTTGATTTTCATCGTTTCGTATGATAATAGAATGCTACCGCAGCAAAAAAGAATCCATCATGAAAAGCTTTTATAACAGGCTCAAAGGCAAAGGACTCCTCTTCTCCTATCTTTGCCGGGTATTCACGGCGGGAATGGAGATGTTGTTCATGGGAACCCTCAGTTATTGTTGGAGTAGCGGAATGCTGAGTTGGCCGCAAATTGAGGTATTGCGAGAGGGGCAAACAGTGGAAACACCCGCCTTTTTTGTCCTGATAGGGATATGCACCATCGTGCTCCTGTGGAAAGAGTATAAAAAAGGCCAGCTCTTTTACGCAAAAGAAATCGCAGAAGTGTGCATAGCCGGCGTTTGGGTAACGGTTCATGCAGCTGGAGCCATGAGCACACCCGCAGGCTTGCACGCAGACATAGCGTTTTATGGGCTTATTCTGGGTCTTAATCTCATGGCCTTGTTGTCCCTTATTCGCAAACAGGTCTCTTAACGCCCTCCTAAACGGCAGGCCCATTTTAGCACTTTATCGGCTAATTATCGACCAAATTAGCCGATAATTAGCATCATCTCAGGGGCCAGTCGAGGTGGAGGGCACGGGTGCGCGCATCATGCAGCTCGATGAGGGGATGCCGAAGCGGCTCGCCCACCGTTTCAATGAAGCGGCATACGGCATAGGAAGCGGATGCAGCGGCGTATTCCGCAATCCACTGCAGCGTCTCGGGGCTTTGGGCGGCAGCGGAGCACGCAGGGCGGGGATAGCGCGGCATGCCCACTTTGGAGGGCTTGGGCGTAAGGCGCGCTCGCCAGCATTGTTGCTTGGCGCAGAGGTGCGCGTAGAGTTCATCGGCGTGCAACTGCTCAAAAATCACCTGCATGCGGTGGGAATCCGGTTGCAAGCCGGGTTCCAGCGCAAGAATGCGCCAACCTCTGGAGGTGCGGTACACGCGGGCACCGCGCAGAGCGCCATCACCCACGAGCCGGTGCAGTTTTTCCAGAAGGCAGGCTTCGGGTGCGGTATCTTGCCCCAGCAAACGGCGCAGCCAATCGAAGGGGCGGGGAGGTATGCGGTCTACATCAATGAAGCATAATTCGGTAGAGTTGAGCACCTCTGCCCCGTAGCGGTTGCGGGTGATGATGTTGGTGGCATCCAACTGTTCCACCACGGGCTCGGGCATGAGGACCGCGTATTCCCCTTCCTCCCCTGCGTCCAGCTTCTGCCATGCGCTCCGCATCTTCTCCAGCATGGCCGCGCTGCACCCACTTTCCAAAAAACGCCGCATCAGTTCCGCCTTGGCTTCCCATTTAGCGCGTGCATCCGTCTCCGACTCCCACGACACCCCGCGTAAACGGTATATCCTGCCGTCAATGTTGCACTCTGTACTATACCAATAAGGTGGAATCTTCATGCCGTAGCCGAGCCTAGCAGCTACTCCGGGCAAGGTCAACCGCAAAAAGCACCCCTACCTGTTCCAAAGAGCATTTTTTGCTGGCAAAAAGCCGGCATAAGTGGTACAACTAACGGCGTTATGGCAACACCTCCCTTTGTGTATCAGGAAATGTTCCCCATGGGGGAAGATACGACTAAGTACCGTCTTATTACCAAGGATTACGTCAGCGTGAGCGAGTTTGAAGGCAAGCCCATACTGAAAGTAGAGCCGGAGGGGCTCCGCCTGCTGGCCGAAACCGCTTGGCATGATGTAGCTTTCTACCTGCGCCCGGAGCACTTGCAGATGGTGCGAGATATTCTGGATGACCCGGAAGCCTCCGAGAACGATAAGAGTGTGGCGCTGACCATGCTGCGCAACGCCGAGGTGGCCGCCTTGGGCGTGCTGCCCCTGTGCCAAGACACCGGCACGGCTATCTGCGTAGGCAAGAAGGGGCAACAGGTGTGGACAGGCTACAACGACGCCGAGTACATCTCCCGCGGCGCGTACGATTGCTACACCAAAAATAACCTGCGCTACTCCCAGAATGTGGCGCTGGATATGTACAAGGAAATCAACACCGGCACCAACCTGCCCGCCCAGATTGATCTCTTTGCCACCGACCACGGCATGGATTACTCTTTCCTCTTCATCGCCAAGGGTGGCGGCTCTGCCAACAAGACTTATCTGTACCAGGAGACGAAGGCTCTGCTCAACCCCACCTCCCTCAAGAAGTTCATGGTGGAGAAGATGAGCACCCTCGGCACCGCTGCCTGCCCGCCCTACCATGTGGCCTTTGTAGTGGGTGGCACCAGTGCTGAAATCTGTCTCAAAACCGTGAAGCTGGCCTCCACCAAATACTACGACAGCCTGCCCACCAGCGGCAACGAACACGGCCGGGCTTTCCGCGATGTAGAGCTGGAAAACGAGCTCAAGAAGGAAGCGGAGAAGCTGGGCTTGGGTGCTCAGTTTGGCGGCAAAGCCTTTGCACTGGATGTACGTGTGGTACGTCTGCCCCGCCACGGTGCTTCCTGCCCGGTGGCACTGGGTGTATCCTGCTCTGCAGACCGCAATGCCAAGGCCAAGATTACGCCCGAGGGTATCTTCATCGAAGAACTGGAATACGACCCCGGCAAATACATCCCCGCCGAGCTGCGCGAAACAAAGAGCGCCGGCGTGCCCATTGATTTGGACCGCCCCATGAAGGAAGTGCTGGCCGAGCTCACCAAGTACCCCGTCAAGACCCGTCTCTCTCTGAGTGGCACCATCATCGTAGGCCGCGATATTGCCCACGCCAAGCTCAAGGAGCTGATTGATGCCGGCAAGGATCTGCCCCAGTATGTGAAAGACCACCCCATCTACTACGCAGGCCCCGCCAAGACGCCCGAGGGCTATCCCTCCGGTTCTTTTGGCCCCACCACGGCAGGCCGCATGGACTCCTATGTAGACCTTTTCCAGAGCCACGGTGGCAGCATGATTATGATTGCCAAGGGCAACCGCGCCCAATGCGTGACAGATGCCTGCCAGAAGTACGGTGGCTTCTACCTCGGTTCCATCGGTGGTGTGGCGGCAGACCTCGCGAAGAACTGCATCACCTCCATCGAGTGTATCGAGTACCCCGAGCTGGGCATGGAGGCCATCTGGAAGATTACCGTGAAGGACTTCCCCGCCTACATTCTGGTGGATGACAAGGGCAACGACTTCTTTGCCGATATCCGCGCCGGATGGGCCTGCCCCGGTTGCGCCCACTAAAGCCCCATTCTTTCCAGCCCCGTTGCTCCGGCAACGGGGCTTTTTTCTTACAGAAATCAGATTGGGCTCTTTTGGTGGAAAATGCCGTTTATTTTCAGCATTAAAACATTGACAAAGTCGCATTAAGGAACTAAACTAGGCGCGTAACGCAAGCCACACATAAGACATGACCCCAAAAGTAAAAACATTTCTTGAGCGCGGATTGAGCACCATCATTCTCTTGGGCCTCTTGTGGGGGACAATCTGTTGGAACACCCCTATGGGCTATGCCATTTTGGTGTGCGTGCTGTGCAACCTGACCAGCTATGAGTGGTTCAACATGCTGCGCGAACGCGGGCGTGCTGCCAACCGCAAACTGGCTTTAGCAGCCGGCTTGGTGTACCCGTGGCTCATGGCGGCAGGGATGCTGATATTCACAGACCAATCAGAGCCACTTGTCATAGCCGGCGCGGATGGTCCCATGTCCTTGTTTGTAGTGTTTGACTTCACCGCCACAGCACTTTCCCTGTTGGTTCTCTATGTGCTGGTTGCCTTTTTCTGCGAGTTGTACCGCATGGATTACAAGGGGAGTGATGGCAGCACGGCATTGAGCAGCATAGGCATTACCATCCTTTCCTTTGTGTACCCGGTGTGGCTCTTTGCATTTGCCTTGGGTACACTGGACGCCCCCGAAAGTATCTGGAATCTGCTGTGGTTGGTGCTCGTCACCAAGATGAGCGATATCTGGGCTTATGTGAGCGGCGTGTTGCTGGGTGGCAAGTTTATCAAGCGCAAGTTCAGCCCGGTCGTTTCTCCTAAGAAAACATGGGAAGGCATCATCGGTTCATTTATCATCACCTCGATTTGCGCTTGGTACATGAGAGGACTCACGGATTTTGAGTTTGCACTCACTCCGCTCGTCTTCTTCTGCGTTCTCATGCCCTGCATCTTCATTCTGAGCGTAGCGGGGGATTTGGCAGGCTCCCTGATCAAGCGTGGCTTGGCTGTAAAGGATAGCGGCTCCCTGTTGCCGGGTATTGGGGGTATCTTTGATTTGATAGATTCCCCGGCATTCACCGTATCATTCTTCGTAGCCGTGCTGGCTATACTCTGATACCCCCTTTTCATTTTCCATGCACATTACAGTTCCTCTGCTCATTAACCCCAAAGCCGGCAGCCTTTTCCGCTCCGGGCTTAAGGGATGGTTGGATGCCAACCGGGCATCGTTCACCATTATCCCCACAAAGAGCGCAGAAGATTTGACCAACAAAGCCCGCGAATTGGCCGAAGCAGGCGAACCGGTCGTAGCAGCCGCCGGTGGCGATGGCACACTCATGTGCGCAGCAAGGGGGCTTATAGGCACAAAATCAGCGCTAGGCATCCTACCATGTGGCTCCATGAATGTCTTTGCCCGCGAGCTAGGCATCGGCTCACGACGCTTCGACGTAGCGTTGGATACCATACAGAGTGGCACGCGCCAAGAAGTTGATATTTTCACCGTCAATGACGATCCTTTCTTGCAAATGGCCGGGTTCGGCTTGGATGCGCGCATCATCAAACGCATTACTCCGCGCCTCAAAAAACACTTTGGGCCCACGGCGCACATCCTGACCGGTTTGCATGTAGCCATGCAGAGCCATCCGCTCATCACCCTGACACTGCCCGACGGCAAATCCTACACGGGCACGCAAATCATCATGGGCAATGGCAAACGCTACGGCGGTGAGGCTCACCTCTTTGCTGAAGCTCGCTATGATGATGGCTTGCTCAACGCTGCCATCATCCGGCAGGAAGGCATACCCATTCTCTTCGAGGTGCTGGGATGTATGCTTCAGCACGGAGCAACCCGCCGCAACACGAGTGAGTTTACCAGCCTTTGCACATTCTCCTCCTGTGAAATTACCGCAGACGGCAAACTGGATTACCAGCTTGATGGCGATTACGCAGGCACTCTCGTACCCGGCGAAACTCTCAGGATCCGCAAATTACCGCAAATGCTGCGCGTCTGCATTCCTCGCAATTACATCCCCAATACACCTATAGAGAAATTTATGGCGCATCCCATGGTGGAAGCTTGGCGTGCGCACATCCGCCAAGCTCAAGAATTCTAACAAACCTTGCTTCCTATGATAGACTTTCAAAATGGATTTTTCAAACTGTCTCCCGTAGAGCCGTCCTCCCTGATGTCCAAAGTGGGGCCGTTGCTGGTCGAAGGAGAAAGCATTGTGGCCGCATTCAAAGCCATCCGAGATTCCGTGGTCTTCACCAACAAGAGAGTGATTGCCATCAATGTGCAGGGAATTACCGGTAAGAAGACGGATTTCACCTCCCTTCCCTACAGCAAGTTGCAGGCGTACTCCGTGGAAACGGCCGGTACTTTTGACCGCGATAGCGAGTTGGATCTCTTCTTCAGCGGTGGTATCGGAGCCATTCGTTTTGAGCTGAAGGGCAACTACGATATCCTCGCGCTCAGCAAGCTCATCAGCGCCTACATTCTCTGATTTTATTCAAAGCACAAAAAAGGAGAGGCCGGTTTCATTTCACCGCCCTCTCCTTTTTTGGTCGTGTAGAGAAAAAATTAATCCACGTTATCGAAAAGCTCCTCGGGCTTGAAGAAGCGTTTAATTTCAGTCTCAGCACTCTCAGGAGAGTCGGAGGCGTGGCAAATGTTGAGCATGCTGTTGGTGCCAAAGTCACCGCGGATGGTACCCTTATCAGCCTTCATGGAGTTGGTGGGCCCGAGGATGGTGCGCACGCGAGTGATGACACCGGGACCGGAGAGCACAAGAGCCACCACCGGGCTGGTCTGCATGAATGCGGAAAGCTTGGGGAAAAGTGGCTCACCATCAATGACCAAATCAATAATGTGGCCGTAGTGCTCGCGCAGCACGGCATCGTTGAGCTGCATCATCTTCATGCCTCGCAGGCGGAATCCCTCTGCCAACAGGCGCTGCAGAATGATACCGGAAAGGTTCTTGCGCACACAATCCGGCTTGAAAAGAATGAGTGTTTTTTCGTCTCGGTTCATAAGATTTAAGAAATGTGTTGGGGGTATACATACGCCCTTACGGGCTATCTGTCAAGCAGAAATCAGAGGGCGGCGATGATGGCATCCCCCATACCGGAAGTTCCTACTCGAATTTCTCCTACGGCACCGGTCGCCAAATCACCCGTGCGATACCCGGCAGCAATTACCTTGCGCACGGCAGCATCTACTGCATCAGCAGCGGCGGTTTCGCGGCAGGTGTAGCGCAACAACATGCTCATGGAGAGAATTTGGGCAATCGGGTTGGCAATGCCTTGCCCGGCGATGTCGGGAGCAGAGCCACCGGAAGGTTCGTAGAGGCCGAATACGCTATCACCCTCGTAGCAAAGAGAAGCACTGGGCAGCATGCCCAAAGAGCCACATACAATGGCCATTTCATCCGTCAGGATATCACCAAAGGTGTTTTCCGTGACCATCACGTCGAACTGGCCGGGGTTGCGCACAAGCTGCATAGCTGCGTTGTCCACATACATGTGGGTGAGCTCCACATCCGGATACTGGGGAGCCGTAGCGTTCATCACATCTCTCCACATGACAGATGAACTCAACACGTTGGCCTTGTCCACGCTGCAAAGGCGCCCACGACGACCACGAGCCGCCTCAAAAGCAACCTTGGCAATGCGTTCCACCTCACTCTTACGGTAAAAGAGCGTATCAAGAGCCACAATCTCGCCATCACGCTCTCCATAGAACTTGGGCTGTCCAAAGTACATACCGCCGGTAAGCTCACGCACGCAGAGGATATCAAATCCCTGGGGGATGATGCTATTTTTCACCGGGGAGGCATCCACAAGCTCCGGCAGACAGATACCGGGGCGCAAATTGGCATAAAGGCCGAAATGCTTACGCAATGGAAGAAGAGCACCGCGCTCGGGGCGTTCATCCGGAGGCAGAGCATCCCACTTGGGGCCACCTACAGATCCAAAGAGGATGGCATCCGCCGCCTCGCAGGCAGCAAGTGTTTCAGCAGGCAAAGCCTTGCCACAGTTATCAATGGCTGCGCCACCCACATAGCACGCGGTGCGCTCTGTTGCAAAACCGAACTTGGCTTCCACGGCATCCAGCACTCGCAGGGCTTCATTCATTACCTCCGGGCCGATGCCATCGCCCGCCAACACTGCAATTTTGTATGTGTTCATGTTCGCGCGCATGATACACGCCAATCCTCCAAAAGTCAATCTGTTCTTCAAGCTTACTCATGCCATTCTATGAGCTTGCAGACAAAAAAAGAGGCTGGTAGAATGAAAGCAGTATGAGTGAACACCCCTTTCTTGAAGATACGCTGAATGTTGCCTGGTCCCGACTGACCCCGGAGCAGGCTCGCGTGGATATCCGCTTGGCCATTGAACAGGCCAAGGCCGCAGTAGAGAGCATTTGCCAAGTAGATACCCCCAGCTATGAGAATACTTTTGCTGCGTTGGAAGAATCCGGAGCGGCTCTGCTGCGTGGCTGGCAAAGGCTGAATCATCTGCGCTCCGTCATGGATGCCCCGGAACTGCGAGAAGTCATCAATGAACTGATGCCGGAAGTCGTCATCTACTCCTCCGGCGTCACACTTAATCCCCGCTTGTATGCAGTATTGAAAAAGGCGGCCACCATGCCTTGGGCAACGGAAGTCTCTGCCGTGAAGCAGCGCTTCATGCAAGAAACCTTGGCAGATTTCCGTGAAAACGGAGCAGATTTGAGTGATGCGGAGAAAGTGCGCTACACAGAAATCTCCACTCAATTGGCGCAACTCTCCCAGCAGTTCGGCGAAAAAGTGCTGGATGCCACCAACGCTTGGGAATATGTGACGGCTGATGAAAACGAGCTTGCGGGCTTGCCGGCATCTGCTATGGCCAACGCACGGCAGGATGCCCAGAGCAAGGGATACGGAAGCGAGGAAGCCCCACAGTGGCGATTCACGCTGCAAGCCACCTCTGTGCAACCGGTACTGACCTTTGCAGACAACGAGGAGCTGCGCAGCCGCGTGTGGCATGCATACAATGCACGCGGCACCGGTGAATATGATACCCAATCCATCATTCACGAGATATTGGCTCTGCGCGCAGAAAAAGCAGCCATGCTGGGCTACAACAGCTGCTCTGATTATGTGACAAGCCGCCGCATGGCCGGAAGTGGCCAAACCGCGCTGAATTTCACGAATGATTTGCACGCAAAAGTGCTGACCGCCTTCCGCGCGGAGCAAGAAGCCATCCGCCACTTTGCCGAAGAGAAGACCGGCTCAGAAATCCCCGTCATGAAACCGTGGGACGTGGGCTACTGGAGCGAAAAACTACGCAAGGAACGCTATGATTTTGACAGCGAAGACTTGCGTCCCTACTTCCCGATGCAAAACGTACTGGATGGCATGTTCTCCATCTACGCCGGGTTGTACGGCATCCACTTCCGGCAGCGAAAAACCTGGTGTGCAAGCCAGGGTGGAACACCGGAAACTGATGCGGTGGAGGTGTGGCACCCTGAGGTTCTCTTCTACGAAGTGTATGATGATGAAAGCGGCGAACACTTGGGCTCATTCTATGCAGACTGGTATCCGCGCGATGTCAAGCGAGCCGGTGCCTGGATGGATTGCCTGCGCTGTGGTCTTCCCCCCATGAACGGCGCCCCCCGCGAACCCCACCTGGCGCTCATGTGCGGCAATATGAGCAAACCAACAGAGGGTAAGCCCGCCCTGCTGAGCCACTATGAAGTAGAGACTGTTTTCCACGAATTCGGGCACTTGCTACACCAAATTCTGAGCGATGTTGAGGTGCGCTCCCTGGCCGGCTGCAACGTAGCTTGGGACTTTGTAGAATTGCCCAGCCAAATCAATGAAAACTGGACGTGGGAACGCGCTGCCATGGACAAATACGCCCGCCATTGGCAAAGTGGCGAATGTATCCCCAGCGAATTGAAAGATAAAATGCTGGCGGCTCGCAATTATGGTGCGGCATCTTTCTTCATGCGCCAGCTCAGCTTCGGCAAGTTGGATTTGGAGCTGCACCTGCATACCCAACGCTACGTCAACCGCGATATTGAAGAAGTAGACCGCGAAATTTTAGCAGAATACCGTATCCCAATGACAGAGACCGGCTACAGCATGCTGCGTGGCTTCTCTCATATCTTTGATGGTGGCTACGAATCCGGCTACTACTCATACAAATGGGCAGAAATGCTGGAGGCAGATGCCTTCTCCCGCTTTGCTGCCGAGGGCATTTTCAACCCGGAAACGGGGCGTGATTTCCGCCGCTGCATCCTCTCCCAAGGAAACAGCCGCCCCGCTGCCGAGCTCTACCGCGATTTCATGCAACGAGACCCCGACCCCGGCGCCCTGCTCCGCCGCTGCGGAATAAGCAATTAAGACTTGCCAACAACCGAAACACCGTGTATTCTCAAGCCATGTTAATAGCCCCTTCCATGCTTGCCTGTGATTTCCGCCGCATCGGAGAAGAAGCCAACCGCGCCCTGCAAGCCGGGGCAGATTGGCTGCATCTTGATGTGATGGATGGTTCCTTTGTGGATAACATCTCCTTTGGCCCGGATATTTGCGCAGCCATCCGCAACAGTGTGCCGGAGGGAGCCTTTCTGGATGCCCACCTCATGATAGACGCACCGGATCACTACCTGCCCCGATTTGTAAAAGCCGGCATGAATATGGTGACGATTCATGTAGAGCGAGAAGGGTATGTAGACCTGCACGCCACCCTCGCGGCCATTCGAGAAGCGGGCATTCAATGCGGTTTGGCTATCAACCCGGCAACCCCTGTGGAAAAGGTGCTACCTTATCTGGCAGAGGTGGACATGATACTGGTGATGAGCGTAGTACCCGGATTCGGCGGGCAGAGCTTCATGGCCGAGGTGCTGGATAAAGTGCGGCGCCTGCGGGATGAACGCGCCGCAGCCGGGTTGCAATTTATCATTCAGATGGATGGTGGCATAGGTGCCCCCCAAGCGCCTCTTTGCAAAGAAGCGGGGGCAGACTGCTTGGTGGCCGGTTCCTCCACCTTCAAAGCCCCGGATATGGCTGAGGCCATTCGCAGCATGAAGTAATAACACCATGGATGAGGGTTCCAAAACGTTCCTGAACGTGGTGCTCAGCGTACTGGCACCGGTCATCATACTCGACACCTGCTCCACAGAAGGACCAAAGCTCTGGGAAGTGGGCACCACTTGGGCCATGGTCATTGCTCTGGCCTTGCCTATCGGCTGTGGGGTATACTCTCTTATCGACAAAGGCAAGGTTGAAATCCTAACACTTTTCGGCTTAGTGGGCACCATTCTCACGGGGGTGGTGACCATCTATGCCAACACGGGCAGCGATGCCGCTATACGCCCGGATGCACCATGGTGGTATGCCGCCAAGGAGGCACTCATCGCCACACTGCTGGCCGGTGCCATGCTCGTCAAATCGCGTGGCAAAGCATCCATGTTGCGCGTCTTCATCTATTCTGATTCCGTATTTGATGTAGCGGGGATAGAGGCAGACGTAGCGAAGCAAGGCAAGGAAGTGGAATATGATGCCCTGCTGCAGCGCATCAACCGCATTTTGGCTGCTTCTTTTCTCTTTTCTGCCGTGGCCAATTTCCTACTGGCACTACATTTCCTCCTGCCCGTATTGGACAAGCCGGCGGCAGAGCAGGCTTTGGAATACAACTATGCCGTGAGCAGCATGACGTGGTGGGGCTACCTGACGATTGCTATCCCCCTCCTTATCACGATGGTTTGCATCATCCGCTACCTCTTCCGCTCGCTCCAACGCCTGACCGGCCGAGATACCGACCGCATCTTCGCGCCCGGCATCGCCCTAGCCAACAAAAAGTAAACGAGTGGATGACTCCCGGCACGGTCAGCGGGCCGGATAGAGGCTCTTGCGGCCTACGGAGTGATACTCGAACCCGGCATGCACGGCATTCTCACCGTGCAGGATGTTGCGGCCATCAAAAATAATGGGCAGGTGCATCAATTCACGCACTTTCACCAAGTTCGCTGTGGCAAATTGTCGCCATTCTGTAGCGACGACCAACACCTCAGCCCCACGCACGCATTCATACATATCATCGCAGATGGTCATCTTCACCCCTTCCAGTGCTCGTGCGCCGGTTTCTGAAGCTTTGGGATCATAAGCAGTGACAATGGCCCCCTCTTCCACCAAGCGGCGAATGAGCTTGATGGCTACAGATTCACGCACATCATCCGTATTTTGTTTGAACGCAAGCCCCCACACAGCGATGCGCTTGTTGCGCAGCACCCACATCTTCTCGCGAATGCGTTCCATAAAGCGTTCAATCTGGCGCGCATTGATGATTTCCACCTCCTTGAGTAAGTTCAGGGGCGCACCCAATTGGTCTGCTATATTGATAAAGCCTTTCACATCTTTGGGGAAGCAGGAGCCGCCATACCCCAAACCGGCATTGAGGAAATGCCTGGATATGCGCTTATCCATCCCTATGCCCTGCGCCACAAGCTCCACATCTGCCCCGGATTTTTCACACACAGCTGCCACAGCATTGATGTATGATATCTTGAGTGCCAAAAATGAATTGGCTGCATGCTTGATAAGCTCGGCAGAGGACAAATCTACCTCCACAATAGGAGCGCTAAATGGCTGGTACACGCGCTTCATCATGTCCATAGCACGCTGTGAGTTCGCACCAATGACAATACGATCCGGATTCATCAAATCCTTTACCGCGCTCCCCTCTCGCAAGAATTCCGGGTTGGACACCACATCAACCTCCACATCACAGGACGCATAGCGGCGTATAACCTCCGACACTTTGCTACCGGTGCTGACCGGCACGGTGGATTTATCGACAATAATGCGATAGCCGTGCTCCGGGCGCAGAGCCTCAGCAATCTCATGAGATACCGCCTCAATGTAGGAAAGGTCTACTGAACCATCTGCATGCGGGGGAGTTGGGACTGCAATAAAAACGATATCACACAGATGCACAGCAGCGGGCAAATCTGTTGTGAATGAAAGCTTACCGGCAGAAACATTAGACGATATCATATCCTCCAAGTCAGGTTCATAAATAGGCATACGACCGGCCTTGAGCATCTCTACTTTCTCGTGGTCATTATCCACACAAATCACATTGTGCCCCACCTCTGCAAAACAAGTGCCGGTAGTCAGGCCCACATACCCCGTTCCAATGATTGCCAAATTCATAATCTGTGAGAATACGCAGAGCATTATATACCACAATTATCACATTGCAAGCTTTTTGAATTCCCTTGAGAGAAAGAAAGAATTTCCACCTTGACACCGCAAGGCATCATGCTATACTCCATGTGATATGAGTAGCATGAACACGAAAGATCTCACTCCCGTCGTTCCGCGCCGTTTCCGTTCCATCTTCTTCATGCTGGTGAGCTGCTTTGCCCTGTGGGGCCTGCTCAACAACATGACGGATAACTTGGTGCCGGCTTTCAAGAA
Organism: Akkermansia sp.; assembly: GCA_017398355.1. GTDB lineage: Bacteria > Verrucomicrobiota > Verrucomicrobiia > Verrucomicrobiales > Akkermansiaceae > Akkermansia. The sequence continues at coordinate 46,650 of JAFQGD010000057.1, forward strand.
TATCTTTACCATCCCGCAAGAGCAGGCTGCGCTCGTGCAAGTCGCTTTCTATGGAGCGTATGCCGTGCTGGCCATCTTCGCCTCCATCCTCATCGAGGAATTTTCGTACAAGAAAGGCGTACTCATCGGTTTGGGTGTATACATCATGGGCGCATTGGCCTACATTCCCGCCTGCATTAACCAAAGTTTCGAGATTTACTTTGTTGCCATCTTTGTGGTAGCCGCCGGTTGCTCCGTTTTGGAAACCACATGCAACCCGTACGTCATTTCATTGGGGCCGGAGAAAACAGCCGTACGCCGCCTCAATTTTGCACAAGCCTTTAACCCCGTAGGCTCCATTTGCGGTATTTTGCTGGCACAGCAACTCATCCTCAGCAATCTGAACCCCGCCACGGCCGATGAACGCGCCGTCATGCCCGCAGAACAGCTCAAAGAAATTGTCCACAGCGAGCTTTTCTGGGTATGCGCCCCCTATGTAGGCCTGTGCGCCATCGCTTTCCTCATCTGGCTTTTCTTCCTGCGTGCCAAGGAAGAGCAGCCCGCCGCTGAGGCCGAAGCCACGACAACCGACCGCAAGGGTGGCTTGCGCGTACTCATTGCGGCTCTGTTTGCCATTGTGCCCCTCACCGCTCTTTACTTCATCTTCCCGGACATGGACAAGGTACACTGGATTCTTTACGGAACCTTGGGACCGATTGTGTACCTGTTCTTGGTGAGAAATTACCGCGCCATGCTTTTCTCCCTACTGCGCCAGCCACGCTACTGGTGTGGTGTCATCGCCCAGTTCTTCTACGTAGGTGTGCAAATTGCCGCTTGGACCTACTTGAACGTATACTGCTGCAAGGAGCTTGGTGTCACCCCGGCCACCGCCGCCACATACTACCTCATCTCCATCACCCTCTTCATCGTCTGCCGCTGGGTAGCCACCTACTACATGAAGAAGTTTAATCCCGCCAGCATGATGAGCTTGTTTGCCATTGCGGCTATTGCCACTTGCGCTGGGGTCATTTATCTGCCGTCTGACATTCTGTTCAGCATCGGGGGGCTTGGCTTCTCTGCCAATGTGATAAGCCTGATTGCCATGTCCGGCTGCATGAGCCTGATGTTCCCAACCATCTACGGCATTGCCTTGGGCGGATTGAATCAGCGGGATGTAAAGCTGGGTGCAGCCGGGCTCATCATGGCCATCTTGGGTGGAGCTCTCATCACCCCGTGGATGGCCGGCATCATTGGCGATGCCGAGGGCTTCTGGCTCTGCCTCACCTCCGGGTTCGACAGCACTTGGGATACAAACTTGGGCACCAGCTCGGCAGCGGTACGCGCATCGTTCATCGTGCCCGCCATTTGTTTCAGCGTAGTGCTGGTATATAGCCTCATCTTCCGCAAACCCACCACTTCTTCCGAGCAATAAACCATTTAACCCCAAAATAAAACGTATATGAAATACGACACATTACCGACCATCGGTATCCGCCCCACGATTGACGGTCGCCGCCTCGGCGTCCGCGAATCCCTGGAGGATCAGACCATGAACATGGCCAAGGCTGCAGCAGCCTTGATTGAAGCCAATGTTACCCACGCTAACGGCCAGCCCGTTAAGTGTGTGATTGCCGACACCACTATCGGTGGCCCGGCCGAGGCCGCAGCATGCAACCAAAAGTTTGCAGAAAACAACGTAGGCTGCTCCCTTATCGTGACTCCCTGCTGGTGCTACATCACCGAAACTTTTGAGACTGATGCCACCACCCCCAAAGCCATCTGGGGCTTCAATGGCACCGAGCGCCCCGGCGCTGTGTACCTGGCCGCTGCTCTGGCCGGCTATGCCCAGAAGGGCGTTCCCGCATTCTCCATCTACGGACACGATGTGCAAGATGCAGATGACACCACCATCCCCGAAGACGTGGCAGAAAAGATTCTGCGCTTTGCCCGCGCAGGCCTCACCGTAGCAACCCTGCGCGGCAAGGGCTATCTCTCCATCGGTGGTTGCTCCATGGGCATTGCCGGTTCTATCCTTGACCACTCCTTCTGGGAAGCCTACTTGGGCATGCGCGTGCAGCCGGTAGACATGACGGAAGTACGCCGCCGCATGGAGCTGGGTATCTACGATAAGGCTGAGTTTGACCTTGCTATGGAATGGGCCAAGAAGTATGTGAAGATTGGGCCGGATCGCAACCGCCCCGACCTCGTGCTCTCCCCCGAGGAGAAGGAACGCACGCTGCGCGAAAGCATCCTCATGACCATCATCTTCCGCGACATGATGCACGGCAACCCCTACCTCAAGACCATCGACCGCGAGGAAGAGGGCCTGGGCTTCAACGCCATTTGCGGTGGCTTCCAAGGTCAGCGCCACTGGACGGACTTCTACCCCAACGGCGACATGGCAGAATCCCTCCTCAACAGCACTTTCGACTGGAATGGTCCGCGCGAAGCCATCCCCTTTGCCACGGAAAATGATGCCATGAACGGCGTGTGCATGCTCCTGCTGCACCAACTCACCGGCCGCGCTGCCTGTTTCTCCGATATCCGCACCTACTGGAGCCCCGCTGCCGTGAAACGCGTGACCGGCTACACCATGGAAGGCCTTGCCAAAGATGGCATCATGCACCTCATCAACTCCGGCTCCACCGCTCTGGACGGCAACATGCACTCCACCGCTCCTGATGGCACCCCCATCATGAAGAAGACGGGCGAGACCACCCAGGCCGACATCGAGGCCATGATGGGTGCTTCCGAATGGTGCCCCGCCAACCGCGAGTACTTCCGCGGCGGTGGCTACAGCCTGCACTTCGTCTCCAAGGGCAATGTACCCGTGACGATGATTCGTATGAACCTGGTGAAGGGCCAAGGCCCCGTGCTCACCATCGTAGAAGGCTGGACCTGCGACCTGCCGCAGGATGTGAACGACAAGCTCGACCAGCGCACCGACCCGGGTTGGCCCACCACCTGGTTTGCACCGCGCCTCACCGGCAAGGGCGGATTCAAGGATGTGTACACCGTCATGGCCAACATGGGTGCCAACCACGGCGCTTGGACCTACGGCCACATCGGTGCCGACATCATCACCTTGGCTTCCATGCTGCGTATCCCCGTGTATGCCCACAACGTGCCCGAGGACAAGGTATACCGCCCCGCCGCTTGGGATCTCTTCGGCACAGCCGACCCCGAGGGTGCAGACTTCCGCGCCTGCGCCAACTTCGGCCCGATTTACGGCAAGTACTAACACTCCGTACCACACCCGCTCTGTCGCCCTTGGGTGGCAGGGCGGGTTTACTCTTTTTGGCCTGCAATGAACCCAAAGTACAAGAAAATCTACACCTGTACCCCGGTAGCTTTTCACGCGAACAAGTGGTTTTTCATTCGCGACACCGGGCTCATTACCCGCACCTTGCAGGCCATGGGGGTAGAGAGCAAAGTCATCATGCCCCTCCCCTACTATGAAGATGACTCACGCGATAGTCTCATCCGCACAGAATACGCTCATTTATCATCTACGGAGTGGTGGAAATCATTGCAGATAGATGCACTGGTTCTTTACTCCTGGGGAGCCCCCCGCTACCGCAAAATTGCCAAAGCCATACGCCAAGCCGGTATAAAACTCATCATCCATGTTGACACGTCGGGGAATTTCCGCCCCACATTTCCGCCGGGCACTCCGCTATTCCGCAAAATCTTCACCCACCTTCGCATCAGGCTTCAAGACATTTTACGCTCCAAACATTTATCTTATGCCGATGTATTAACCATGAGCGAGCCCGTTGCAAAGGTGATAAGTAGCAGATTATTTTATGGAAAATTCATTGAAGAAAAGTGCTATCCCATGCCATGTCCGGTGGCAGCACACTTCAATTATGAAGGGCAAACAAAAGAAACCAGGATTTTGGCAGTAGGGCGCTGGGATGATGCCGTGAAAAGGCCCCAAATGTTGATGGATACGCTTTCTCACTTCTACCAACTGGGGGGCTGCGCTGAAACGATGATATGCGGCCCCTACGGCGATGACATGAAGGCTTGGTATCACGCCTTGCCGGAAGAAACAAAAAAGAAAATCACCATCAAAGGACCCACAGACAACACAGAGCTGCGTGATTTGTACTGCCGCTCCCAAATCGTCATCTGCACCTCTGTATCGGAAGGAACACACATCGTCTCCGCAGAAGCCTTATGCTGCGGTTGTTCAGTTGTCGTCTCCAACAGGCCAAGACCCCTGCGAAACGTTTTGTGGTATACCTGCAAAAATTCCGGTACGATTTCGGAAGAAGATACTCCCCTTTCATTAGCTAAAGCCCTTCAGCACGAACTTAGTCTCTGGAAAAATGGAGAAAGAAACCCTCACTTTATTGCAGACACTTGGCAACCTTGTTTCCGTATAGATAAAGCTTTCAATAACATACTTAAATAACAAAAAAAACAACACTATGTCTTACGTACTTTGCTTAGATTGCGGTGCCACCAATGTGCGCGCCATTCTTGTGGATGACAAAGGCCAACTTGTGGCCAAAGCCAGCCAACCGAACGCAACGGATACCGGGTCAGAGAACCCGCAGTACCATGTATGGAATGCAGAGCGCATCCTCAACCAGCTTGCGGAATGCAGCCGCCAAATTCTGCCACAGATAGACCCGGCGCAGGTACGTGGCATCACCATCACCACCTTTGGTGTGGATGGTGCCCTCGTTGATGAGAAGGGCGAGCTTCTCTACCCGGTCATTTCCTGGAAATGCCCCCGCACAGCCGAGGTGATGAAGCAGGTGGCAAAGTACCTCCCGCAGCAAAAGCTCAATCAGATATCAGGTGTGGGCGAATTCGCCTTCAACACCATCTACAAGCTCATCTGGCTCAAAGAAAACCGCCCGGAGCTACTGGAGCAGGCCCATGCGTGGCTCTTCATCTCCAATATCCTGGCTCACCGCCTGACGGGTATCATGGCCACCGATCGCACCATGGCCGGCACCTCTCAGATGACAGATTTGAACACCGGCGACTGGAGCGATGAAATCCTCAACACCATCGGTGTACGCAAGAGCCTCTTCCCGCCCATGATCAACGCCGGCGAAGTCACCGGCACCCTCACCCCGGAAGCCGCGCAACTGCTGGGCTTGCCGGCAGGGGTTCCCGTTATCTCCACCGGACACGATACCCAGTTTGCCCTCTTCGGCAGTGGCGTAAAAGAGAACCAGCCATTCCTTTCCAGCGGCACATGGGAAATCCTTATGCTGCGCACCGCCAAAGCTGCTCTGGGAGCAGATGACTACGCAGCAGGCGCTACCGTCGAATACGACAGCAAGGCAGGTCTCCTCAACCCCGGTTTGCAATGGATTGCCAGCGGCATCATCGAATGGGTCAAAGCCACCTGCTACAACGGCGAAAACTACGACACCATGGATGCTGAAGCCGCGTCCATTCCCCCGGGCTGCGAGGGTGTCAAGCTCATCCCCAACTTCCTGCCCAGCGATCCCGTGCCGGGCAGCATTGAGGGTCTCATCCTTGGGCGCACGCGCGGCCACATCTACCGCGCCGCCATGGAAGCCCTCACCCTGCGCCTCAAGAACCGCCTGCAAAAGCTGGAAAAAGTCGGTGGATTCCAAGCCACGGAACTCTTGCTGGTGGGCGGTGGAGCTCGCAACAAAATCTGGACACAGATGCGCGCCGACATCCTCGGGCTACCCATCATGGTGGCCAAGGTATCAGAAAGCACCGTTCTGGGAGCCGCCATGTATGCCTTTGCCGGGGCCGGGGTCTACCCCACCCCGGAGGCCTGCCGAGATGCTTTCGGTATCGACTACGAGACGACCCTCCCCGGAGAACAGCAAAGCGCATACGCCCTGCTCTAACCCCCACCATGCCCAAGCAAGAGTTTCACAAAGTGTACACCTGTACACCCGTGGCCTTTCACGCAGATGCCCGTTTCTTCACGCGCGACACGGGGCTCGTGAGCCGCACCCTGCGCGGCTTGGGCTATGAAAGCAAAACCATCATGCCCCTCCCTTGGCACGCGGATGATGAAAAAGAACACATCATCCGCGTGGCACCGGCAGCTCTACGTTCTGTCAAATGGTGGCGCAAACAGGGGATTGATGCCCTCGTTCTTTATTCCTGGGGAGACCCCCGCTACACCCTCATCGCCCGGGCTATTCACAAGGCAGGTGTCAAACTCATCCTGCAGCTGGATTTCAACGGCCATTTTCTCAAAGCCGAAAAATTCCCCCGTTTTCTGCGGGAATACGCGGTCAACTTCCTCCGCGCACGCCACCTGAGCTATGCAGATGCCATTGCAGCCTCTCCGGTAGCCAAGGTCTACCTGCAGGGGCACCCTAGGTATGGCCACAGCATTGCAGACAAATGCCACACCATGCCCACCGCTGTCGATTCCCGCTTTGCCTATGCCGGGGCGCCGAAGGAACGGCGCGTCATCTGCGTGGGGGATTGGGAAGCCGCCGTCAAACGCCCGGCTTTCATGCGTGAAACCATTCAACTGCTCCTAGAGCAGGATGCCGGGGTGAAAGTGGACATCTGCGGGCCCTTCGGTGCGGCATGCGCAGCCTGGTGGCAAGCGCTCCCCCCGCAGCAGCGCGAGCGCACCCACCTGCTGGGCGCCGTGAGCCACGCAGAGCTACCCGCCCTTTATAATCGCGCCCAGGTTTCCTTGTGTACCTCCGAAAGCGAAGGCACCCACGGCGTTTCCGCAGAGGCACTCTGCTGCGGTTGTTCGGTTGTCACCACCAACCGAGAACGCTTGCGCATGGTCCATTGGTATACAACGAGGGATTCCGGCACCATCTCCGCAGATGACACCCCGGCCTCCCTTTGCGATGCCATCCTGAATGAACTCTATGCTTGGCTGTGCCACCGGCGCGACCCGCACGGCATTGCTGCATCATGGCAACCTGTATTCCACACTGAACAAACGCTTCCCCGTATCCTACATGCAATAAAGGGATAATCAGGAACAATAATACTGCGTTATTTGCCGCGAAAAACCAGGCATTACCACTTGCGCTTGAAAAGTGGTATTCTAACGCGAATCCTCCGAATTCTATCTTGACTTTGGAGTACACTTGCGACATAATGCTCAAGGTAAGCTCATCTCACTATGTCTTTCTACATTCAGAACATCGAAATCGGCGGCGAAAAGCCATTTTATCTACTGGGACCCTGCTCTTTGGAGAAAGAGGAATTTGCTTGGGAAATGGCACGTAGCATCAAGGAAATCTGCACACGCCTGAATGTTCCCTTCATCTTCAAAGCCTCATACGACAAAGCCAACCGCACCAGCGTGAAGAGCTTCCGTGGCTTGGGCATCCAGGAAGGTTGTCGCATTCTCTCTGAAATCGGCAAGGAATTGCAAGTCCCCGTGGTAACGGATGTGCACACAGAGGAACAGGCTGAATACGCTGCACAATACGTTGATTTGCTGCAAATTCCGGCATTCCTCTGCCGCCAGAGCGATCTGCTGGAAGCTTGCGCAAAAACCGGCAAGCCGGTCAACATCAAAAAAGGTCAATTCTTAGCACCTTGGGACTGCAAGAATATCTGCGAAAAAATGCTCGCTTTCGGCTGCGAAAAGTTTATGCTTTGCGAACGCGGCACCAGCTTCGGGTATAACAACTTGGTGGTCGATATGCGCGGCATGTACTGGATGAAGCAATTCGGCTATCCGGTCGTATTCGATGCCACTCACTCCGTGCAGCGCCCGGGTGGCTTAGGTGGTGCAACCGGTGGAGACCGCGAGCTTGCCCCTGTGCTGGCTAATGCCGCCATGGCCGTGGGTGTGGACGGTGTCTTCATGGAGGTACACAAGGACCCGGACAACGCCCTGAGCGACGGCCCCAACCAGGTACGCTTGGACGACTTGGAAAAAGTACTGACCAACCTACAGCTGGTGCGGGAAGCATACAGCCGCATGTCCTGATTTTCCCCTTCCCCGGCGTGAAAAAAGCATGCACCATATTGAGTCTTGCCACAGCGGTAGCCTGCGTGCAGCCGCTGTGGGGGGCTGACCCTAAGGATGACGTGAGCCAAAAAGAGTTCCCGGCGCTACAACTTCTTCCGGAAGGAAGTGTAGTGAAGGGAATTGTTCTTCCCCGCTACGAGAATCACCGTGTATCCACACTGATGATAGCCGACCATCTGCGAGTGGATTCACGCACCATGGTCTCCATGAAAAACATCCGCGCTGAGCTTTATTCCACCTCCGGAGAAATCACATCCGTTATTTGCGGAGAGGCACAGTATGACTTCTCCACATCGCGGCTCACGGCAGATGAGAATTCAGCCATTAAGGACCCGCGTTTTTCGGCAAAAGGAGCGGGTGTAACATTTAGCATCCGCACCCGGTTGGGGCTCTTGAAAGGGCCGGTACGGACGACATTTTCTACTTCCGCATTCTCTTCCGGCAAAAGCAAATGAGATACCTTCCCACCATACTCTTCTTGAGTACCCCGCTCCTGATGGCCAACACCTTGGTACCATGGCAAAAACAAGCCGTCAAAGAGCGAGAAGCCGCCATTCATTCCATTCGCACAGTCTGCCGGGAAGTAGATGAAATTCTTCTGCATCTGGGGGTGAATGATACACCTGATGCAGCTGCATTTGAGAACAGCAGCATGCCCCAAGGCAACCCCGGAGAAACGGTGGCAGAGGCTGATGGTGGCATGCTTTTTGACGCAGCAAACTCGCGAGTCACCTACGTCAACAATGTGCGCGTGAACGACTCCCGCGCGCGCTTGCGCTGCGCACGGCGGCTTTATGTGCAACTTCCTCTATCCTCCCTAACCGACCGCCAAGAAGGGGTCCAACACGCGCTGAAAGGTGACAACAAATCCCCCAAAAAGCAGACGGCTTCTGCCCCGAACAAAAAGAAAGCACCGATAGCAAAAACTGAGCCAGCAAAAGCGCCGACATCATCCCCTGCACCACAGGGAGAAGCCACCCCGGAAGAGCTGCCCGGCATCCCCGTTGCTACGGCACCCGCCACCTTGGAGATGCCAATCAACGAGGAACCGTTGGATATTACCACGGAAGAAGCCGTCATTGACACCAAGAGAAACTGTATCCTACTCATTGGCAGCAAAAGCAACTCCCCGGGTATACACCTACGCCGCGGGCACGATGAAATGACCCTCCAGCCTACTCGCAACGGTGCTGCCCCCACCATCATGGCAGATGACAACGGAGATGTCATGATAAAAAGCGGCAAATTGCATATTGTATGGCAGGATAAAGACGGTGCCCAAAGTGAGCTGAAGACAGAAGCGGAAACGGTGTATTACCGCTCCGCAGAGCATAGCCTGCTAATTGCCGGCAAATCTCAAATAAGCACCCCCCAAGGCACTCTGAGATTTGACAAAGGGGCCGTTGTTGTACTGGAACCTAAAGAGGCTCCGGCCAAAACTAAAGACGGCTTCATGAGCCAGTTCACCAACGTGAGCATCTCCGGCGTGGCATACGCAGAAGCTTGGGGCAACGTCATCGCCACCTCGCCACAAAGCGGAACGCACTTAGCCGGTGAAGTACGCGGGGATCACCTCGTGTATGATGCTAAAGCAGGCACTTGCCTGACTGAAGGTAAAAACTGTCTCATGGTATATGGTAAAAACAAGCTCCGAACAAATGGCTCCCTGCGATTGGCCGCCAATGGAGATATCTACCTGCGTGGTGCAGAAATTACCGGCACTTATGAACGGCCGGCCGCTGAAGATGGCAAAGCCCCCATCATCGGCACTTTCCGTACGGCAGATACATTAGTTTTCACCGCAGAGAACGGCACTATCACCGCGCCCAAAGGCATCACGCTCAAAGACGCTTACAGCGATTTCTCCTGCACGGGTCCCCTTGTGCTGACTTTGCAGCAGGACAAAAACGCCAAGAAAGCCCCCACATTCGGCAAGATGAATTTGGCCATTGCACAATACTCGGATATTTCACATGCTAAGGCCTCCGGCAATATCATCATGCACCATGGGGAGAATCCCGGTGCACCGGAAACAGAATTGCGAGCATCCGAGGCAGACATCAACCTGCTGACGGGGGAAGCCACCCTTACCGCAGCAAGTGGTCAGCAAGCGCTGTTGCGCTCCAAGGGGTACAAGATTTCCGCCTCATCTGCGCAAAAACCGGCTCTGGTAGAATTGGCGGCAAATGGAGATATTCACATCACCGGTGAACAAATAAATGCCACCCTGCAAGCCAACGGCGGAGATGCCAACATCTTTGCACGTCAAAGCCTGCACCTAAACCGCGAAAGCGGTGAACTTTCCATCGGCCCGAATTCCCGCATCGCAGCCCCGGATGGCATCATGACAGCCAACGGACCTCTGACCGCAACTCTGCGCCGTACTCCGGCAGAACAAGCACGGCCCATCATCCCCCGTTATCCTCACCTGGTATACAACTACGATGGTTTGGAAAAAGCCTCCACCAAGCAGGGGGGCACGCTGCAAACAGCGCAAGCCTCTATGCAATGCAAAGGTCCCATCTCTGTCATCATGAATCCCCAACCGGTCGCTAACGACTCCTCCCCCACGGCTGCCATTCAATACGCCTCTGCTGAAGGGAGTGTGGCACTGGCAGGAAAGGACAGCACAGGGCGCATCATCAGCGCTACGGGTGACAAGCTTACCCTCAACGGCCTCACCGGGGAAAAACGGCTCAGCGGCAGCAAGGTTACCTTGGCAGACGCCTACAACGTTCACACCGCATACGGCCCGAATGCAGGCATTATCATCGACAAAAAGAACAACGCGCGTGTTACCGGTTCTCGCCACACAACAACTGCCACGAGCATCCACCACCAGATTGAACAACAAAAGAAAAAATAACCATGCCCGATTCCACCAACGAAATTCTTCTTGATGCTCGCGGTCTCTGCAAATCATACAATGAACGCAAGGTTGCGGATAACGTGAGCTTGCAGGTAAAAAGTGGTGAAATTGTGGGGCTCTTGGGGCCGAATGGGGCCGGCAAAACAACCTCATTCTACATGGTTGCCGGACTTGTGCGACCGGATGCAGGCGAGGTGACCTTTGCCGGGCAAAACGTATCGGGCTTACCCATGCACCTGCGAGCCCGCTTGGGAATGGGATACTTACCACAAGAAGAATCCATCTTCCGCAAGCTTAGTGTCATCGAAAACCTCATGGCCATCTTAGAAACACGCAAAGACTTGACCGGCAGTCAACAAAAAGCGAAGGCTGATGAGCTTTTGGAGCGTTTCAACATCACCAAACTGCGTAAAAGCCAAGCTATCCAGCTCTCCGGTGGAGAAAAACGCCGACTCACCATTGCACGTGCCTTGGCAGCCAATCCCCGTCTGCTCATGCTGGACGAACCCTTTGCCGGAGTAGACCCCATTGCTGTGCAGGATATCCAAGGCATCATCGCGTCTCTGCGAGAAACGGATGGGCTCTCCATTCTCATCACCGACCACAACGTACGAGAAACCCTCGGCATTGTAGACCGCGCCTATATTCTGTTTGAGGGCAAGGTCATCAAGCAAGGTAATGCAGAGGAGATTGCCAACGACCCGAAGACACGTAAGATTTACCTCGGCGAAGACTTCAAGATGTAACACGCCACATGTCCAGCCCCAGTCATAGCCGCGAGCGACGCAGATGCCTGCTGATAACGCTGTGGGGGCTGCTGTGGATTCTTTCCTTCCTCATGTGGTACATGCTCTTCTACCCGGCATTCATTTGGGTAGCAGAATTTTTCAACATACCTCAATCATGAACAGGTCGAGACATGAGAATGGAGCAACAGACCGAGACATGAGACAACTCATCTTTTGGCTATTGCCGGTCACAACCTCCTTTATCGTGATGTTAGGAGCCCTGCTTCTCTACACCGTTACCTGTGCCATACACTATTATTACAACATAACCCATCTGTAAGATATGTCCACCCCTTCCCTCCGCATCGGCTCACGTAGCAGTGAGTTGGCTCTTCTCCAAACGGAATTGGCCATCAAGGCTATTTCAGCAGCTACGCCCGGCATAACAACAGAGGTCATCCCCATCAACACCGCCGGCGACATGCGCACAGATATACCCCTCTGCAAGGTCAACAAGGCTACCAAGACCCAAGATAAAGGAGTTTTCATTGCAGCATTGGAAGAAGCCCTGGCAGATGGCCGCATCGACTGCGCGGTACACAGCCTCAAAGATATGCCCGGCACCTTGGATGAGCGATTTGAAGTTGCAGCCATTCTGCCACGTGAAAACATTTGGGATGCTCTCGTCATCAAAGAAGGAGCCAACATGGAGAGACCCACCATAGGCACCAGCAGTGTGCGCCGCACCAACCTCATCCGCAACTATTGGAGCGGCACGGCTAAAGCTGTTTCTATACGCGGCAATGTTGCAACACGCCTGCAAAAGCTTATCGACACCCCGGACATGGACGCCATCGTTCTGGCTCGTGCCGGGCTGAATCGGCTTGGTTACACCGGTTCCGTCATTGAATTCAACGGTTCCCGATTGCATGTGGTAGAAATGGCCAAGGACTCTTTCATGCCCGCATTCTGCCAAGGAGCCATTGCCATCGAAATACGCAAAGGAGATGCCGCCACTAAAGCACTGGTTGCACCGGCCAATGACACTGCCAGCGAAGTCACCATCCGTGCCGAGCGCGCCTTCTTGGCAGAGCTGCAAGCGGATTGCTCCGTCCCTGTGGGTGGCTATGCCACCTGCAACCGGGATTTAATGATGTTCCGAGCCATCTACTATACCCCCAACGGCATGCCCATCCGCATCACCCACCGCGGCAGCTCAACAGACCCTGAACGCGTGGGCCGCGAAGCTTGCGCCATGCTCAAGCAACAACTGAGCTAATTTCCCCGATAAGAAGCCCGCCGGAAAAGTTATTTTCCGGCGGGCTTTTTGTGTATTAAGTATAACAACGTGCTTACTTCCCGGAAGTACCCATGGTGTAACCGTTAAACTCGCGGGTGTTGTACAAGGGCTGCCCTTCGGGGACGGAGTAGCCGATATTCTTGCGGATGGCAAGGAAATCAGCAATACCCTCGGGGCCAACTTGGTTGAGCTTGCCACCATGCATATCAGCAAAGAGTACCATCTTGCAGTACGCATCGGCATTTTCCATAAACCACTCAGCCTCTTCAATGTGGCGGGCACCGGCTATCACGCCGTGATTTTCCATAAACACAACCGTACTCTGGTGTGCAGCTTTCGCCACAGCCTCTGCTGTCTCCACAGAACCGGGAGTGCCATAGGGTGCCAGCGGAATCTGCCCCAAGAAGATATCAGCTTCGGGGTTAATGCCATTGGGAGGCACAAGTCCGGCAAAGAGGAATGCATTACAGCAGGGAGGATGCGCATGGATGCACGCATTCACACCAACTTCTTTCATCATGGCGATGTGGGTTTTCACCTCACTTGTGGCGGGACGAATGCCACAAAGTTGGCCTGCGTTCATATCTACCAAGCAGATGTCCTCTACCGTCATGAACCCCTTCGAGCAGAGCGTGGGTGAGCAAAGCAGCAAATCTTTCGCTACGCGCACGGAGAGATTGCCGCCATTCCCATCAACGTATTCACGCTGCCAAAGGCGACGCCCCATATCGACCATGCGCTCCTTGATTACTTGAATCTCAGGGCTATTGAAAAACGCATCAATTTCTTCACGCGTCTGCGGATCATACTTCTCCCATGGAAAAATGCGGTCCGGAAGCGCCGGCTTAATATATAATTCAGGATTAGCCATAGTATACTAGAGAATCTAGCATAAGCGGACGAATCTGTAAAGGAAAAAGCCGAAAACAATGGTATTAAGCTCATTTATGCTCTTACATCAAAACATGAGCTTGACCACACGGGAGCAGATGTGATAGCATACCAGACGGTCGCAATACCACGCATCTGACGCTATGTACATCAATCGGGAAATATCTTGGCTGGAGTTCAACCAGCGCGTGCTCAACCAAGCACAGCGCAGGGATTTGCCGCTGTTGGAAAGGGTGCGTTTTCTCGCCATTTCCGCGAGCAATCTGGATGAATTTTTCCAAGTTCGAGTGGGTGGGTTACAGCTCTTACAACAAAGTGGCAAGGGGACAACAGACCGCGCAGGGCTTACCCCGGGAGAGCAATTGGAGCTCATCCGTGAGCGCACGGTGCGCATGGTGCAAGAGCAATACGACCTCATGCGCCACGAACTTCTCCCCTTACTGAGCCAAGCAGAGTTGGCTCCCGTCTCCATAGATGAATTGGGAGAGACCCAACAATCCGCATTGGAGCAGCTTTTTATCAGCAACATTGCACCCCTCCTCACACCACTGGCTATGGAAGTGGAACATCCACCCATGTTACCCTCTCTCGATTTAATACTGGGGGTCGAGTTGGAGTCCGTCTCCACACCAGAGAGCACACGCTTTGTAGCAGTTCCCCTGCCGGATGTATTGCCAAGGCGCATCCACTCATCAGCCTTAGAGAAAGAGAGATACGTACTATTGGAAGATTTAGCTGCCGCATACATAGGGCACTTATTCCCGGAAGAAGACGTTGTGTGCGCCTATACATTTCGAGTGACTCGCAACGGGGATATTGCCGTAGCGGAGGAGGAGGGAGGCAATTTTGCGCACGACATGGAAGAGGTGCTGGTAGCGCGCAAGTTCTCAGACTGTGTGCGCCTAGAGATACCGGAGGGGCCCCCGGATACCTTTGTCGCCCGATTATCCGGAATTGTGGGAGCCCCTGCAAACTCCATCTATACAGTTCCCGGTCCCCTGCGTTTGGTAGATTTTGCGGGTCTGGCATCCACACCGGGCCACGACCACCTGAAGATAAGCCCGTGGGAACCCGGCATGCCGGCCGGGGTAGATCCCAGCTTATCCATGTTCGAAAACATAGCAGAGGGAGATATTCTCATTAACAATCCCTATGAAAGCTATGAGCCGGTTGTGAAACTGGTAGAAGAAGCGGCTGAAGACCCGGACGTGCTCGCTATTAAACAATGTCTGTACCGCACGGCTACCAATTCGCGCTTCATCAATGCCCTGTGCCGCGCCGCAGAGTCCGGCAAGCAAGTAACAGCGTTGGTGGAACTCAAAGCACGTTTTGATGAAGGGCAAAACCTACAGCAAGCTGAAAAGCTGCAACGCTCAGGGGTGCAGGTGGTGTACGGCGTGAAGGGCTTCAAAACACATGCCAAGGTTCTCCTTATCGTGCGCCGAGAAAACGGTATTTTGAGGCGATACTGCCACTTTGGTACCGGCAATTACAACGAAAATACAGCCCGTATCTACAGCGATCTTTCCCTGCTTACCTGTGATGAAAACTTAGGGGCCGATGCCTCACAATTTTTCAATTCCATCACCGGGCGCACCAAGCTCACGCGCTTCCGTCGTCTGCATCCCTCCCCTGCCCTGATGAAAGAAAAGTTAATATCACTCATTCAGGCAGAAACCCGGCGAGCCCGCCAAAACGAGCGCGCAGAAATACGGGCAAAGATGAATTCGCTCAATGATGCAGACATGATACGCGCGCTGGATGCAGCAGCGGAGGCAGGTGTACACATCAGTTTGAATGTTCGAGGCATCTGCTGTTGGCTTCCCTCGTCTCCGGCAGCCAAGGAGCGAGTCCACATCATCAGTATCGTGGACCGCTATTTGGAGCATGCTCGCATATTTTCATTCCACAACGGCGGAAGCCCGAAAATATACATAGCCAGCGCAGACTGGATGGGCCGCAATTTGGATAGACGCGTTGAGCTGATGATACCCATAGAAAATGCCATGCTTGCACACCGCGTTTCCGGCATACTGGATGCTTGCTTCAAAGACAATGTGCAATCCTACCGCATGCAAGCAGATGGAAGCTATCGCCCGGTGAATCGGCAAGCCACAAGCTTCCGCATGCAACAATACTTGCAAAGGCAAGCAGAACTGAACGCCAGGGCTCAAGAGCGCGCCAACCGCCAAACTTTAGAACCCCACCTTCCCCGCACGGATTTGACATGAAATCTCTCCTTCATGGATTCCGGCTATACGCTCATTTTTCCGGGAATACACCCCGGCGTACGTTCTGGGAGTTTGTATCTATTACCCAGGTCGTGTTCATTATTCTGCTCTTGCCGGCTTGGTTCATCTTGTCGGAGTTTTTCAACGAGGCGATAAGCGACCCACGTGTACTGGACATCATCTTTGCCATGGCGCAAACGCGTGAAATTCTGTTCCGCGAATTGGCCGAAGTGCTTCTTGAGATATGGCAAACTTTTTCCGTTGATTTAATTGATGCGCATAAAGAAGCCCTCATTTGCACCGGGGTAGCTCTGCTCTGGGGCGCAGTCACCGCCCTACCCACACTTGCTATCACAGCGCGCCGCTTACACGATGCGGGGCATAGCCGCTGGTGGATTTGCCCCATCATTCTCCTGTGCATTCCGCTGCCCATCATTGCCGATATCGGATTCATCGGCAGCATCGTCACGCTCATCTTCTGCGCTCAACCAAGCCGTGGGGAAGCACCCTTACCACCCATTCCCCCCAATGGACATGCGGCGAATTAAGACAGCGCAAAAGTGCGCAAAAAGCCCGGGCAAAGCCGCTTCAACAGACAATAAATGCCGATACTCAAAGCAGTAATACAGAATGGAGCTACACTTATTTCCCACGTAGACATGGTACCACCATACTGGCCGGTGGAAATCAGTTTCCAGATGTGTAGAAGGGGGTAGTGCGTCACGTAGATAAAGAATGCCGCCTTACCCCAACGGGCAATCCAAGCGCAGAAACGTGGCAGATATTGCTCGCACAAGCAGCCAATGCTCATGGTGGTTGCCACACCTAAGAACACAAGCGCACTGCTCTGCACCGGCGGATAAAAGCCAAACCCGTACACCGCAGGCAAAAGGATGAGGGAGGCCAACACCACCGTCCACGCATAATTGCGCATAAATGTGGTAAACCGCTCAAAATCTGCATGGCGGCGCACCCACACCCCCAGCGCATAAAATCCCAAAGCCAAAATACTCTCATACAGGCGGAAGGGCAACCACCCCACATACCAACTCTTATGGCTGCTGGCCGTTTCAAAATCGCGCGCACACAGCACATCGCTCCCAGCAAAGCAAAGCAACACGACGACCAACAGCACTTTGGAAGGTAACTTTTGCAGGATGGGGCAGAAAAGCGCCAGCAAAATCAACGTGCGCAAAAACCACAGCGGTACGTTGTCAAAATCCCAATAGCACCAGTTCAACAGGCCCATTTCGCGTGGGATTAGCCCCCAGTTCAACCAGCTAAAGTCACCCGCCACTGTTTGGGGCCAATGAATCATGGGCTGCAGCAGCAGAATAGAGACAACAGCCGTCCAAAAAATGTAAGGCAAGATCAGCTTGCGTGTGCGCTGCCAATCCAGCCATTGCCCAGCTGCTGCCTTATGAGCAAAATACCCGGATACAAGAAAGAAAAAGAATATCAAGCTGCGGTAGTTGAATAAATCTACCACATAATTCACGCTGGTGTAGGGCCTATCTACATGGCGCAACACCACAAGAAACGCCGTGTACACGCGGCAGAAATCAATCCATTGAACGCGTGCACACGGCATAATTTATTGAGATGCAAGTGAGATTTATTACCCCTCAGAAGACATGTCCTCCTCATCATCAGCCACCTCTATCACGCGGCGCATACGGCGGGTAAGGAAGGGACGCACCACCAATCCATATCCCAGATAGCACACAAAGATGAAGGCCGGAGCAATCCACGGGAAGAAAATGAAAGCACAGATAGCAATGACCGCCATGAGGATGGCCATGGCTGTGCCACGCTTCTCAAAATTCACATGCTTAAAGCTGGGGTAGATGACACGGCTCATCATCAGAATTGCCACAATCGCCATGACCGCAGCCATGATGTACTCCCACACCGGGGGAATGATGAGATTGCGGTTGGATGTGAGATCGATAACCAAATACATGGTACTCACCACTGCACCGGCAGCCATAGGAACGGGGAGCCCCACAAAATCCATGCTCTGGTTCGGCTTCTTGGGGGCAGCAGCCATGCAGTTGAAGCGAGCCAATCGCAACGCAGCACACAGGAGGTACAACACCGCAACGGCCCATCCCAAGTAAGGAATCTCAAGATTGAACAGTACGGCCTGAGCCAACAGCATGGCAGGTGCGATGCCAAAAGAAACCACATCTGCAATGGAATCAAACTCACGCCCGAACGGACCATCGCTCTTGCACATGCGTGCTACGCGACCATCGAGCAAATCGAAGATGCAGGCAGCAAAGATGAGGTAGGTGGCATGCTGGTAGTGCAGGAACGCCTGTTCTGTGCCAGGCTGAAACTTCATACCCTCAAAAATGGTAAGGATAGCGAAGAAACCACACAGCAGATTACCAGCCGTGAGCATGTTAGGAAGAATCGGGATTTGAGGTTCGTCCGGATAAACTGGGGGAGTATGTTTGTTCATGGTAGTTATAGGTGCAAGTAAAATGAAAAATCAGCAAACGAGAGCTTTTGCCGCTTGAGCAGCCAATTCAGCCGCAGCCTCTCGGTTCTTGCCGGAGCCACGAGCCATATCGGCCTTGCCACCACCCTTGCCACCCACTATGGGTGCCAGAGTGCGGATGAGATCGCCAGCCTTCAAGCCGGTTGCCTGGGCTTGTTCGCCACAATAGGCACCCAAGGAAAGGGTCGCGCCATCGTCCACCATCAGGAAAACGGCTCCTGCATAATGACGCTTGCGCAAGACATTGAAAAGTTCGGTGAGCAAATCATTGCCACCTTCTGTCGCCAGTACCACATTGCCACCGGTCAACTTATCAGCAAGCAAAGCATCTGCCATACCGGCGGCAGCTGCTGCTTGGGCTTTCTTGAGTCGTTTATCTGCTTCCAGAGCAGCTTCCTTGAGCTTATCACAATAGGTATTGAACTCATCAAGCAAGGCATTGACCGTGTGAATATCGCGGGCCTCTACCGCCTTTTTGGCCGGCTGAGAATCGTTGGTGGGCACCGCCACGGTGGGCTGTCCCATATCGGCAAGCTTGCCATTGGCTTCTACCAACTTATCATACATCTCTTTGGATTCCGGAATGCGGGTGCTGATGATATCACGCACCGTAGCCAAGCCGGCAGCGCCCACTGCAGCTTCGATACGGCGCACACCACTGGCAATAGCCCCTTCGCTGCGTATCTTGAAGAAACCCACCTTGCCGGTCGAGGCGGCATGCGTACCACCGCAAAGCTCCATGGAAACCCCGTTGAAGCCATCTGCCTCGCCACCCATCTGCACCAAGCGCACCACATCACCGTACTTATCGCCAAAGAACTGGCAAATTTCCGGGTGTTTTTTAATTTCTGTCATGGGGTATTCCTTGGCAATGATGGGCAAATCTTCTTCTACCCATTGGTTGACAAGTTCCTCCACACGGCGCAAATCAGCCTTGGAAATGGCCGCACTATTCACATCAAAGCGAAGGCGATCCGCATCCACCAAGGAACCTTGCTGTGCAATATCCTCGCTCACCAACGTACGCAGAGCTTTATGCAACAAGTGCGTGGCGCTATGGTGAGCCTCCAAAGCGCGGCGGCGCACCGTATCCAGCTGCAAGGTCACTGCATCTCCCACGGCGGGAGCCACTCCATCAGCCACGGAAATAAGGTGGGCGCGAGCCTTGCCTATCTGCTGCACACCCAGCACAGGGGCAGAATCACCGCCCAATGCCAGCGTTCCGCCATCACTCATCTGGCCACCCATCTCCGCATAAAACGGCGTTTTATCGGTGATGATGAAGAGCATCCCCTCAGCCTCATGCACTTCTGTCACGGTAGCCTCGCACGCATCATCTGTATAACCGACAAATTCCGTCACTTGCTCCGTCTTGAGGTCGAGAGCGCGCACGATTTGCTTTTTCTGGGCAGCTTTGGCGCGTTGGCGCTGCTCCTCCATAAGGGTATCAAAACGCTCGGTATCAATACTGAGGCCACGTTCGCGTGCCATAAGTGCCGTCAGGTCAATCGGGAAACCGTATGTATCGTACAGTTTGAAGGCGAAATCGCCTGAAACAGCCCCGGTTGCAGCCACTTCCTTATCAAAGAGTTCCAAACCACGATCCAGAGTCTCATTGAAGCTTGTTTCCTCTCGCAGCAGCACCTCTTTGATAGTAGCAGCGCGGCCCACCAACTCAGGGAATACGCGACCCATTTCTGCAGCCAAGGTATCCACAAGCAGAGAAAGGAACGGTTTTTCCAAGCCCAGTGTACGGCCATAACGCACAGCGCGGCGCAGAATGCGACGCAGCACATAATTGCGGCCATTGTTACCGGGCAAAATACCATCAGCAATAGAGAAACTGAGGGTACGAATGTGGTCTGCAATCACGCGGAAAGCAATGCTTTCCTTGAGCTGTTCGCGGTTATCAGCCGTGGCATCTTGGGGGTAAATATCAGTATAGGTGCGCCCGGAGATTTCCTCAATTTTCTTGAAGATGGGGCGGAACACATCCGTGCTGTAGTTGGAAACACGCACGTTGAAATCAGTAAATCCCTTGGTGCATTGCATCATGGCGCAAGCGCGCTCAAAGCCCATGCCCGTATCCACATGGCAGGCCGGCAAGTTGCGGAATGAGCCATCACTCTCCGCATTATACTGAATGAACACAAGGTTCCAAATCTCAATGCAAAGCGGGCTGTCTTGGTTTACCAGCTTGCCTTCAGTCTTACCCTCCGGGGTCAAATCCACATGCAACTCTGAGCAGGGGCCACAAGGCCCGGTTTCGCCCATCATCCAGAAATTGTCTTTCACACCGCCGTTGACAATATGCACCTTGGGGTCTAATCCCTTAGCCTCAAAAAGCGGAGCCCAAGTGTCATAGGCTTCTTGGTCAAACTCGCCGGGGTCGCCCTTGCTCTTATCCGGGCAGTATACGGTGGCATACAAGCGCTCTGCGGGGAAGCCCCAGCGCTCTACGACCAGTTCCCAAGCCCAAGCAATGGCTTCTTTCTTAAAATAATCGCCAAAGGACCAGTTGCCCAGCATCTCGAACATGGTGTGGTGGTAACTATCCTGCCCCACATCTTCCAAATCATTGTGCTTACCGCCGGCGCGAATGCACTTCTGCGTATCCGTGGCGCGAGCGGGCTTCCACGGCGGTGTCCACACACCCAAGAAATACGGTACAAACTGGTTCATACCGGCATTAGTGAACAACAAACCGGGGCTCTGCGGCATCAATGAAGCAGAAGGTACTACCGTATGCTGCTTTTCACGGAAAAAGTCCAAAAAGCTCTGGCGAATCTGAGCAGAAGTCATCATAAGTCGTTAACGAAATGTGTTTGTATAGTTCTCGCGCACGCCATTATACGCCCTACACGCGCACATGTAAAGGCAATTCACATATTGCTTGAGCACAAATTACTTGACTATCCGATACCAGCATCGAAGCGCATGCCCACCTACCCTATCTCTTTCACCTGCATCATCTGTTCCGGCTCAGACTCGCCGTTCCTCGTGACGATTGCAGATTCCTCAGAAAAAGGAGCACTCCCGGAATTGCATTACGACCCGGATGAATACGATGCCGAAACACAAAATGAAGAAGATTTCTTCTTCAGCGAATACTACAAGGGCGTCTTATCCGAAGAACATATCTCTCATTTAGCAACAACCTCCCTCTTTACTCTCCCGCCCTTGATGTCGGCAGAGATATTTTCGCTTTTTCCGAAAACTCTTCGCGGGAAATTTTACCTTCTAAGAAATCTCGAATCAGGCACAGCGTCTTATACTCAGCAGAGTGAACAAAGTTGGGAGAATTCTCCGCCACCGACTTCTTTTCCATTCGAGCGATTTCAAGTTTGATTTCCCTGAGAGCATCTTCCTTGCTCCCCCCTAGTTCATCCAAAATCTTCTTTAAATCTTCAGGCATTGTAGCACTACGTACTTGTCGAACGGCCATCTCTACCACAGGCCTAGATGGCTTTCCCATCGATTGAACAAAGACGGCCATACTAAGATTGATAATCATGAAAACTGCAAACAAAAAGCCGGTACACCATACACCCAGCTTAGCCAGTTTCATGAAGATACCCTCGCTGCGAGGCATGCGTCTGGCGCGGATTAAATCACCCACCGTCAATCGGGGTTGTTTCCTCCATGGTTTGATGAGTAAACGATAGGCAGCTTTGGCAATAAAGAGAAGTAGAAAGAAGGCAAATGCGAAACCTGCTCCCCAAAAACATATCCTGATGCATTCAATATAATGGTTTTCCATGGATTACACACACTACATTTTTATACAGAGAATAATAACACATAAGAATCTAGAGCGCAAGGATTTTTGAGCAAAAGAAGAGTGGGGGCAAAAGCCCCCACTCACAGTACCGTATGAGCCATTTTCAGCCTACGGCTGTTTCCCAACCGTATGGGCTGAAACCCGTACGCCACCAATCTTTCTTATACTTCTTCCTCAAGCGCAGCCTGTGCGGCAGCAATGCGCGCCGTAGGCACACGGTAGGGAGAACAGGAAACGTATGTGAGGCCAATCTTGTGGCAGAACTTGACAGAGGCGGGGTCGCCGCCGTGCTCGCCGCAGATGCCCATCTTCATGCCGGGGCGGGTCTTGCGACCCAGTTCCACACCAATCTGCATGAGCTTGCCTACACCCTGCTGGTCAATGCTGGCGAAGACGTTGCGACCAATGATTTCCAAGTCCTGATACGTGCCAAGGAAAGCACCGGAATCATCGCGGCTCATGCCGAGGCCAGTCTGGGTGAGGTCGTTGGTACCAAAGGAGAAGAACTCTGCATTCTGGGCAATTTCATCTGCCGTAACACAGGCGCGGGGGATCTCAATCATCGTACCCACCTTATAGGAAATACGACGTCCCTTTTCCTCAAATACCTCTGCCGCCACGCGGTCAATAATGGCCTTTTGCAGCTCCAATTCCTTGTTGAAAGAGACAAGCGGCACCATGATTTCGGGGCGCACTTCGATACCTTCCTCTTCCTCCACCTCGATGGCTGCCTCGATGATAGCGCGGGCCTGCATTTCAGTGATTTCGGGGTGGTCGATACCCAAACGGCAGCCACGGTGGCCAAGCATGGGGTTGAACTCATGCAGCTCGGACACACGGCGCATGATGAATTCCACGGGCATGTTGAACTTCTTGGAGAGATCCAACTGCTGTTCCTTGGTCTGGGGCAGGAATTCGTGCAGGGGGGGATCCAGCAAGCGAATGGTGGCGGGGCGACCGGCCAAGGCTTTGAAGATACCCTTGAAGTCGCTCTTCTGGAAGGGCAGCAAATTGAGTACAGCATCGCGGCGCTCATCCATACGCTGGGAAAGAATCATGCGGCGCATGAAATCTATGCGGTTGCCATTGAAGAACATATGCTCCGTGCGGCACAGGCCGATACCCGTGGCCCCAAAGGCGATGGCGGCAGCCGTCTGGTCGGGAGAGTCTGCATTGGTGCGCACCTTGAGGCGAGCCAAGCGGCTGCACCAATCCATCACGCGAGCAAAATCACGGTAGGTACGGCTCTGCTCCGGCTGCATGGTCTTCTTGATAAGCACCTGCACCACTTCGGAGGGTGCTGTAGGCAATTTGCCGGCATAAACCAGACCGGCGGTACCATCCAAGGAAAG
Organism: Akkermansia sp.; assembly: GCA_017398355.1. Classification (GTDB taxonomy): domain Bacteria; phylum Verrucomicrobiota; class Verrucomicrobiia; order Verrucomicrobiales; family Akkermansiaceae; genus Akkermansia. Next base: position 70,259 of record JAFQGD010000057.1, read on the forward strand.
ATAATCGCCTTCGTTGTACACCACACCACCGATAGTGATGGTGCGTTCTTGGTAGTCGATAGCCATGTCACTCACGCCACATACGCACACCTTGCCCATCTGGCGAGCCACCAAGGCTGCGTGGCTGGAAAGGCCACCACGTGCCGTCAGAATACCTTCAGCAGCAATCATACCGCGCAGGTCTTCCGGGGATGTTTCCAAGCGTACCAGCAGCACCTTTTCACCGCGCTTGGTAGCCTCCACGCAGCGGATAGCATTGAGATAGAAACGCCCGGATGCGGCACCGGGGCCGGCATTGAGGCCCTTGGCAATGCACTTGGCAGAGCGCAGGGCGGCATCATCAAAAATGGGAGCCAGCACTTGGTCCACCTGATCAGCCGGGATGCGCTTCACAGCGGTCTTCCAATCAATAAGGCCTTCGCGCTCCATATCGCAAGCAATGCGGAAGGCAGCAATACCCGTGCGCTTACCGTTGCGAGTCTGCAACATGTATACCTTGCGATCCTGAATGGTAAACTCAAAGTCCTGCATATCGCGGAAGTGATTTTCCAGCGTCTTGCGGATGGAGCAAAGTTCCTCATAGGCACCGGGCATCACCTCTGCCAACTTACCCACCGGCTCCGGGGTGCGCACACCGGCCACCACGTCCTCGCCTTGTGCATTCATCAGGAATTCACCGTAGAATTCGTTAGTACCCACAGCAGGGTTGCGGGTAAAGGCCACGCCGGAGCCGGATTCGTTGGAGGTATTACCGAACACCATGCACTGTACATTCACCGCTGTACCCCAATCTGCAGGGATACCGTACTTGGCGCGGTAGGTGATGGCACGCTCGTTGTTCCAGGAACCGAACACGGCTCCGATAGCCCCCTTGAGCTGTTTCCAAGGGTCCGTCGGGAAATTCTCACCCGTGCGGCGCAGTACGAGCGTCTTAAAGCGCTTCACCAATTCCTTGCTATCTTCTGCGGTCAGCTCAGCATCGGAAATATCGCGACCGTAGCGCTCCTGTTTCAAGGCATGAATCTCGGATTCAAAGGGTTCCATATCTTCCCCCTCGCTCTTCTGCACACCCATCACCACATCGCCGTACATTTGCACAAAGCGGCGATAGCAGTCCCACGCAAAGCGTGGATTGGCGGTTGCTGCAGCCATGGACTCTACGGTCTCATCGTTGAGACCCAAATTCAAAATTGTATCCATCATGCCGGGCATGGATTCGCGCGCACCGGAGCGCACGGACACGAGCAAAGGCATGGCTGAGGTATCCCCAAACTTACGGCCTACCAGCTCTTCCATGCGGGCAATACCTACCTGAATTTCAGTCTCCAGCTCAGCCGGATAAGTCAAACCATTGTCGTAATAATAGGTGCAAACCTCCGTTGTGATTGTAAATCCTGGAGGAACAGGCAAACCTATGCGAGCCATTTCTGCCAAATTGGCACCTTTTCCACCGAGCAGCTCCTTCATGCTGCCACTTCCATCTGCCGTACCACCCCCAAAGTGGTATACTATCTTATTTGTATTCATCGTGTTTGTTCAGAAAAACTTATTCCCAACAGAAAAAGGGATAGGGGCACCATCCTACACAACGAAATGTAGCATGTCAAGCATCCGCCTCGCTTAGGACGTAATTAATCCGCACGCGCGCGCTTTCGAGCGACACAAATTCACATTTTTCCGCTTTTTGTGTTGATTTAGCTTGCATCGGGGTGTAATATCGGGGCAGTGAAACTGTCTTTCGCGTTGTAGTCTTGGCTCTACGCTGATAACTCTTTTTCAAACTCACACACACATGAACACAACATACAGCACCATTGATGCCAACGAAGCCGTCGCTTCCGTGGCGTACCGTTGTTCGGAAGTGGCCGCTATCTACCCCATCACCCCGTCCTCTCCGATGGGTGAATCGGCAGAGGCCTGGACCGCAGTAGATCGCAAGAACCTCTGGGGAACGGTCCCCAGCATCGTGGAGATGGAAAGTGAAGCCGGTGCAGCCGGTGCCGTACACGGCGCACTGCAAACAGGCTCCATGGCCACCACCTTCACCGCATCGCAGGGTCTGCTGCTGATGATTCCCAACATGTTCAAGATTGCAGGCGAATTGACTCCCTGCGTCTTCCACATTGCAGCCCGTGCATTGGCCGCTCAGGGTCTTTCCATTTTCGGCGACCACAGCGATGTGATGTCTGCCCGCTCCACCGGCTTCGCCATGCTGTGCGGCGCCAGCACCCAAGAGGCCCCGGATATGGCAGCCATTGCTCACGCCGCCACCCTCGAAAGCCGTGTGCCTTTCATCAACTTCTTTGACGGCTTCCGAACCTCCCACGAAGTAGGCAAGATAGCCGACATTACGGATGAGCAGCTGCGCGGTATGATTGACCAGGATTTGGTGGATGCTTTCCACGCCCGCGCTCTCACCCCCGATGCACCTGTCATCCGCGGTACCGCTCAGAACCCCGATGTCTACTTCCAAGGTCGCGAAACCGTCAACAGCTTCTACAACGCCGTACCCGGCATTGTGAAAAAAGCCATGAAGAAATTCGGTGAGCTCACCGGTCGCTGCTACGATGTAGTGGAATACATCGGCAACCCCGAGGCCACCCGCGTCATCATCATCATGGGCTCCGGTGCAGAAGCTTGCCTTGAAACCGTGCAGGCTCTCAGCGAAGACATCGGCGTGCTCAAAGTGCGTCTCTATCGTCCCTTCCCGGCCGAAGATGTCATCGCAGCACTTCCCAAGACAGTCAAGAAGATTGCCGTACTGGACCGCACCAAGGAACCCGGCAGCTTGGGCGAACCCCTGTTGCAAGACGTCGTGCAGGCCCTCTCCGATGCCTCTGTGAAGGGCACCCTGCCCTTTGCTATGCCCATCGTGGTGGGTGGCCGCTATGGTCTCGGCTCCAAGGAGTTCACACCCGCAATGGTCAAGGGTGTATTTGATGAGCTCAAGAAAGATGCCCCCATGACCGGCTTTGCCGTGGGCATTGAAGACGACGTGACAGGCAAGTCCATTGCCTATGACACGAGCTTCACCACCGAGGCCGACACCGTGACCCGCTGCATGTTCTACGGCTTGGGTTCTGACGGCACCGTGGGTGCCAACAAGGACGCCATCAAGATTATCGGCAAGCACACCGACCTGTATGTGCAGGGCTACTTTGTGTACGACTCTAAGAAGTCCGGTTCTTCCACGGTATCTCACCTGCGTTTCGGCACCACTCCGATTCACAGCACCTACCTCATCACCAGCGCCAACTTCATTGCCCTGCACCAGCCCAGCCTGCTCAACACCTTCGACTTCCTGAAGAATGCAGCCCCCGGTGCTACCTTCCTCATCAACACCCCCGTACCCGCGGACAAGGTGTGGGACAGCCTGCCCGCCCGCATGCAGCAGCAGATTCTGGACAAGAATATCAAGGTATACTGCATCAACGCCTTCAAGGTAGCCAAAGCCACAGGCATGGGCGGTCGCATCAACATGATCATGCAGACCTGCTTCTTCAACCTTGCCGGCGTGATTCCCTCCGATGAAGCTATCGGCTACATCAAGGAAGCCATTAAGAAGACCTACGGCAAGAAGGGCGATGAAGTGGTGGCCAAGAACATTCAGGCTGTGGATGCCTCCTTGGAAAACCTCTACGAAGTTCCCTTGGGCACCGCCATCACCGGCCACGAACTGCCCCCCGCTCTGGTTCCCGGCGCCCCCGACTTTGTGCGCGACGTGCTCGGCAAGATTGTCATCGGCGAAGGCGACAGCGTAAAGGTATCTGAAATGCCCGTTGACGGCACCTTCCCCAGCGGCACCACCCAGTACGAAAAGCGCGACCTTGCGCTTGAAATCCCCGTCTGGCAGCCGGAGAAGACCGAAACCAGCAAGGCCTGTATCCAATGTGGCAAGTGTACCATGGTGTGTCCCCACGCAGCCATCCGCGCCAAGATGGTGGATGCAGCGGACTTGGAAGGTGCCCCGGAAAGCTTCAAGAGCGCCGATGCCAGCAAGATGCACAAGAACTGGCAAGGCAAGAAGTTCATCATCCAGGTATCAGCCTCCGACTGCACGGGCTGCACACTCTGCTCCCGCGTATGCCCCACGAACTCCCTGACTATGACCCCGGTAGCAGAATCCCTGAAGCCTGAGGCCGAGAACTGGAAGTTCTTCGAGAAGCTGCCGGATCCGGATCGCACCAAGATCAACGTATCTCAGGTGAAGGATGCCCAGTTCCTGCGTCCGCTGTTTGAATTCAGCGGTGCATGCGCCGGCTGCGGTGAGACCCCGTATGTGAAGGCTCTGTCCCAGCTCTTCGGCAACCGCTTGGTGGTGGCCAACGCAACGGGCTGCTCCTCCATCTACGGTGGCAACCTGCCCACCACACCTTGGACGCATGATGCAGATGGCCGTGGTCCCGCTTGGTCCAACAGCCTCTTCGAAGACAACGCCCAGTTCGGTCTTGGCTTCCGCGTCTCCTTGGACAAGAAGGAAGAATACGCGCTGGAACTTCTTGATGCCGCCGCCGATAAGATTGGCACCGAGCTGGTGGAGGCCATCAAGAACAACCCGCAGAAGACGGAAGCAGAGGTAGCTTCGGCTCGTGAGACGGTAGCTGCCATCAAGGCTGCCTGTGGTGATACACCGGAGCTGGCCGCCCTCAAAGCACAGGCCAACTACTTGGTACGCAAGTCCGTGTGGATTCTCGGCGGCGATGGCTGGGCATACGACATCGGCTACGGTGGTCTGGATCACATCTTGGCCTCCGGTCGCAATGTGAAGGTGCTGGTAATGGATACGGAAGTATACTCCAACACCGGTGGCCAGTGCTCCAAGGCTACCCCGCGTGCTGCCGTGGCCAAGTTCGCCACCCGCGGTAAGGACCAGGTGAAGAAGGACATCGGCTACATGGCTATGACCTACGGCAACATCTACGTGGCATCCATCGCCATGGGCTCCAATGATGAACATGCCCTCAAGACCCTCGTGGAAGCTGAGGAATACGACGGTCCCGCTCTTGTCATCGCCTACAGCCACTGCATCAACCACGGCATCAACATGGCCCAGGGTCTGGACCGCCAGAAGGATGCCGTAGACTGCGGTCGCTGGTTGCTCTACAACTTCAACCCGGACAACATCAAGCAGGGCAAAAACCCGCTCACCATCAAGAGCCGCAATCCCAAGATGCCTGTGCGCGATGCCCTCATCGGTGTGGACGGCAAAGGTGGCGAAAACCGCTTCAAGATGCTGGCCAAGAGCAACAAGGCCAACTTCGAGAAGCTTCTCGCTCTGGAAGAGCAGGATATCAAGCGCCGCTGGCGCCTGTACCAAGCTCTGGCCGCCATCGACTACTCCGCCGAGGCTGAAACCCAGCCGGAAGCTTAATTAAAATAGGCGTTACGATTTCATTTCGCAGGGGCTGCATTCCGCAGTCCCTGCTTTTTTTCATATAGAGCCCGGGGTCGTTCTCGCAAAATTGCTTGTCAAATAGGCCTTGAGGCGTATAATGAGGGGGAACTTTTTCTTATCCACTCAAAACATTACATGGATTTCTCCACATCAGAGTTTTGGCTCAGCCTGTTGGCTGCTTTGCCCATCGTCCTTGTGGGGAATTTTCTTTTGCGCAAAAAGCCCCATGCTGAGCAGCTGTTTCACAAATGGCTGATAATGATTCTCAGCCTCACGCTCCTTGGCATAGCGAGCTGGCAGTCACTTAGCATCTTTTTATACGTCACACTACTGGCATACTTCGCATGCAAAGGTGGTTTACGCATGGCTCAGGGGAAAAGGCGTTTATTGCTCGGCATTATTATTCCTCTTCTCCTTATTCCCCTTCTCTATTACAAATACGCCTATTTTTTGGGTACCTGTCTCCGGGCAGAATGGGATACACTCCGCAACCTCATCATCCCCATTGGCATTTCTTTCTACACCTTCCAAATCGTGGGATTCTGCATCGACACATTGGTAAGGGACGAACCCATGCCGGGTTTTGTTGATTACATGAACTTCGGGTGTTATTTTCCGGCCATCGTTGCCGGGCCTATTGAACGGCGCGCTAATCTGCTCCCCCAAATCAGCAAACTCCGCCTTTACTACTCTTCTGCCGACATGATGACCGGGCTCCCCTACATCATCTTGGGGCTCTTCTTCAAATTGGCCTTGGCAGACAACTTGGCATTAGCGTACACCACCAACGTAGCGCACAAGCACGCACTCACCATTTGGTTGTTCAATCTCATTTTCACATTCCGTATCTACTTCGACTTCGCCGGATACGGGCTTACCGCATATGGCTTGGCCCGCTGCATGGGTATCACCCTGCGCATGAACTTCCTGAGCCCCTATACGGCCACCAACATTACCGAGTTCTGGCGGCGTTGGCATACATCCCTCACGACTTGGTTTCGCGACTACATCTACTTTCCCATGGGAGGTAGCCGCACCAAGCGATGGGCGCTCAATACGCTCATTGTGTTTGCCATCTCCGGACTGTGGCACGGAGCCGGTTGGAACTTCATTATATGGGGCGCATTGTCCGGCGTTGCCATGGTTATCCACAAAACGTTCCGCAATATGGGGGGCAAGATACCCGGTATCATCGGCTGGGGAGCGACCTTCCTCTTCATGATTTTTGTTTGGATGTTCTTCTATGTGACGGATAGTAGCATTTTACTCAGCAACTTAAAAACCATCTGCACCCCGGAAGCATACAAGTTAAGCACATTTTTTTCTTTGCACCCCATAAGAGGCGCTTATACAGCCTTACCGCTTTTGTTCATCCCCTTGAGCATAGGCGTTGTGTGCGTAGAATTTATATCCCTGCATCGCACCCAAGACCCATACAAACTTTTCCTGACACCCTTGGCCTGCGGCATCATAGTCTTTCTAATAGTCGTTTTAAAACCGGCCGTGCAAAATCAATTCATCTATTTTGCGTTCTAACCCTCCTGTCCGTATGAAAAAATATCTTCTCTACATAGCGTTGGGGCTGCTGGCCGGGTATACATTTATCTTTTTCTTCACCTGGTGTTTCCATCCCTCCCAAGTTGTATGGATACGACTCATGGAAGCCAGTGAGAAGTGGGAACGCCAAATACGCCATAGCAATGAACCCTGCTGCATCCTTGTAGGCGGCTCAGAAATTAGTTTTAGCGTGAACCCGGAGTACATTTTCAAAGAAACCGGCTTGCGCCTCGTTAATGCGTCTACCGGAGCATCGTCAGGGCTTCTGTGCAATACAGAAATGGCTATGCGCTTCATCAAGCCGGGAGATACTGTCATACTCAGCATCATCAATATCAATAACTCATCAATTTCCCCAACGACACATGGTCTTCAACTCACGTTAAAAAAACGGGGAATTCATTCCATCACCAATCGTCTTATTCCTTTCTCAGCAAACAACATTTCCATTGCCTTGCGGGGAGATTCCGTAAGTTACGCAACATACCTCGCCAGCCTCCTCTACCCGGAAAAGGCCACATACGCCTATCAACGCAAAGAAGCTCAACTGCAACCTTCCGGCTGGATTCAGTTAAGCTATGAAAAAATGGATAAAGCCACTTGGCTTCTCGTTCCTCTAAGCGCATTAACAAATCACTTAGGTGACTACCATAGAAACTTTAAAGAAGCATCTCATCAACATTTTCTCGATATAAAAGAAGTCGTAAACCGAAAAGGCGCAAAACTTTGTGCCCACATGCCCGTCTGGCTTGCACATAAAAGCATGCGCGCGCTTCACGCCTGGAAAGCCCTTCAGCTCACCCGCCTAGGAATCCCCGTGCTCAAGGATGAAAGGTTGGGGGTATGCTCCGACCCCACCCAATTTGCGGATAGTTCACTGCACCTGAAGCCCCGCGCGGTAAAAGAGAACTCTCTTATCATCGCCAAGGCCATTCAAAACCAATCTTATTGGACAGAACAAGAACTGCTTCATATCCTCCATGAACTTGGGTGGAATGAAGACGGCTCCCTCCACACAAATTGATTCATGGCAGGATTACGGCTTGCATCAACCAGCCGTTGCATTTACGCTATGAAACGTGAAAAATTTTCTTATTCTCCTCCTCTTATTCTTCTCTTTCCAAAGCTACGCCTGGCAACAAGTGAGTGAACGCGTTCCCGAGCCTGCTCGCGAATTCCGCGCAGCTTGGGTTGCAACGGTATACAATCTGGACTGGCCATCCCGTGCCGGGCTCTCCGCCGGGCAGCAAAAATCGGAGCTACTTGCCATCCTCAACAAAGCGGTACAGCTCAAACTCAATGCCATCATTCTCCAAGTGCGCCCCAATGGCGATGCCCTCTACAAATCCGGCATCGAACCGTGGAGTGCGTGGCTGAGTGGCCCCGGCAAAAGCCCGGGGTATGACCCCCTTGCCTTTGCCATAGCAGAAGCCCACCGCCGTGGCATAGAATTACACGCTTGGTTCAACCCATTCCGCGCAACGATTGATGGGCGCCCCATTGGTCGCGGGCACATAGCCTCCCGCCAACCCGGGCTCCTGAAGCGAGCGGGTGGTACCACCATTCTTAACCCCAGCAAGGGCGCTGCGCAGGAACACGTCCTCAGCGTCATCATGGACGTGGTGCGCCGGTATGATATTGATGGTGTACACTTGGATGATTACTTTTACCCCTACCCTCCGCACCACAACATATCGGATGGCCGCACCCCGGCCCAGCGCCGCGCCGCCATTGATTCCTTTGTCAGCAAGCTCTACCGTAGCGTCAAATCCGTCAAGCCTTGGGTACGTGTCGGTATTAGCCCCTTCGGCATCTGGCAGCCGGGCTATCCCAAGGGTGTGGAGGCCGGAGTCAACGCGTACGAGCATCTGGCATGCGATGCCCGAAAATGGCTTGCCAAAGGTTGGGTAGATTATCTTTCCCCCCAGTTATACTGGCGTATCGAAGGGCCTCAAAGCTTTACTGCCCTCATGCAGTGGTGGAGCGCCATCAACCCCTCCCGCCCGGTGTGGCCAGGCATCGCTTCCGTACGCATCAACAGCTCGGAAGACCCCGGCCGCCCTGCCTCGGAAATCGGCGCCCAGATTGATTACTCTCGCAAACTGGCTCGCCAAAGTGCCGGCCAACTTTACTGGAGTTGGAAATCCATCGGCACCAACCGTGGTGGCGTGCAAGCCCAGCTGGAAGCTCGCTACAGAGGCTTTGCGGTACCCCCGGCCATGCCCTGGTGTGGCAATGCCCGCCCGGTTGCTCCGGTGGTGCAAATCAAACCCAATCGCCGGGGTGTAGGCATCGTTTGGCATCCGCAAGACGGCAGCGCCCGCAAATGGGTCGTGCAAGCCCGCCGCAGCGGCCGGTGGTCCACCATGTGTGTGTTACCCGGCAATCGCCGCAATGTGACCCTGCCGGCAGATTGGTTGAGCGATGCCGATCGCATCGCCGTTCGCCCCATCTCAGCATGCGGAAACAGCGGCACCCCCGGTGTGCTGGCTCGCTAAAACGCTGAGCCTTTCTCGCACATCCGGGGGTGCAGATTGCAAAAGAGGCACTTGGGCATCAACCTTTCATGCCGGTGATACGGCCATCCGCATCTACGCGAATATCGCAGGCTGCAGGCACCTTGGGCAATGCCGGCATGCGCAAAATATCCCCGCACAGGGCTACCAAGAATCCTGCACCATTGGCAATTTCAAAGTCGCGCACTGTCACGGTGAATCCCTTAGGCCGCCCGGTCAGCGTGGCATTGTCGGAAAGTGAGTTCTGCGTCTTGGCCATGCAGATAGGCAAATCGGTAAGGCCGTTGCGCTCCATAAGGGCCAGTTTCTTCTGGGCTGCCTTGGTGAGCACCACACCATCTGCGCCATAAATCCCCTTGGCAATAGCCTCCATGCGCTCCACAACAGGAATATCCAAGCTGTATAGGCAGCTAAAGGGTTCCTGGTCATCAGTAATGCTATCCACCACGGTCTGCGCCAGTTCCACAGAACCGGCACCGCCCTTGCCAAACACATTGGCCACGGCACAGCCCACACCCATAGAGGCGCACAGCTCCTTCACCGCTGCAATTTCCTCCTCCGTATCGGAAGCCTCAAAAAGATTGATGGCCACCGTCACAGGGCGCTTGTACAAGCGAGTACTCTCAATGTGAGCAGCCAGATTATCCAAGCCGCGGCGCACCGCTTCCACATTGGGTGTCTCCAAATCCGTCTTAGCCACACCTCCGTGCATCTTGAGCGCACGAATCGTCGCCACAATCACAATGGCATCCGGAGAAAGTCCACTCTGGCGGCACTTGATGTCCAAGAACTTCTCTGCCCCCAAATCAAAGGCGAAACCGGCCTCCGTCACTGCGTAATCCGCGCAGGCCAGTGCCATGCGCGTAGCAATCACGGAATTGCAACCATGAGCAATGTTGGCAAAGGGGCCACCATGCACAAAAGCGGGCACCCCCTCCAGCGAACGCACCAAGTTGGGGTTGATAGCATCTCGCAGAATAGCCAGCAAAGCATCCGTCACACCGAATTCCTTGGCATACACAGCCTCATCCTCATCGGTGAAACCCACCACGATATTGTCGATGCGGCGGCGCAAATCATCCATATCCTCAGCCAAGCAGAAGCAAGCCATAATTTCGGATGCCGGGGTGATATTGAAACCATCTTCACGCGGCACACCGTTGCGGTTGAGCCCCACCACGATACTGCGCAACGAGCGGTCGTTCATGTCCATCACTCGCTTCCACGTCACCTTGTTTTGGCTCAGCTTCGTCGTGCGGTAGAATAGGGCATTGTCAATCACAGCAGCCAACAGGTTGTTAGCGGCGGTGATGGCGGGAAAATCCCCATTGAAGCACAAGTTAATGCTATCCCCGGGAGTGATGCTGGAAGCGCCGCCACCCGTGGCTCCGCCCTTGCGCCCGAATACTGGCCCCATAGAGGGTTCACGCAGAGCCAAACATGCATCCTTTCCAATAGCTTTCAGCCCTTGGGCCAAACCTATGGACACCGTTGTCTTGCCTTCACCGGCAGGCGTGGGCGTCAGCGCGCTCACCAAAATCAGGCGACCTTTGCGCGGCTTTTCGCGCAGCACCTGAATGCTCACCTTGGCCTTATCGCGACCATACGGCACCACATATTGTTCATCCAGCCCAAGCCGGTCTGCCATCTCTGCAACAAAACTCTTATTTGTGCTCATGCGGTTATGCTATCACATCCTATGCTTCATAGCAATGGCAATTCCTCATTATTTCCTGATTTTTGGCTATCTACAATGATAACGCAGGCGGATTTTGAGCCCGGCAGGGCGGCATAGAAGGGGTGAAAAAGTCCCCCTGCGGGTGTTTCACCGCAGGGGGGGCAGATGTTCTATCTTTTTTCGTTTAGAAACGATAGGTGGCACCGATGTTGGAGCTGTGGCTGTTGGCGCGGGGTACCAACTCCATGGTGTAGCCCGCGTTCACGCTCCATTTATCGTTGAGGGCGTGGGTGGTGCCTACGCTCAGGTTCATCCCTGCGCGGCCGGGGTTCGCTCCGCCTCGGCATACGCCGCCCATGTGGGTGGCGGGGTTGTCGCGCACCATGTCGCCGATAAAGCTCACTTCGCCGTACACGCTCGTCTTGGCCGTGGCGGCGTAGGTGGCTCCCACACCCACTTCTGCACGCAGGTTGCTCAGCGAATCGGCC
>JAFQGD010000058.1 GCA_017398355.1 Akkermansia sp.
CTGAGACGCAAGCGCAAACTTGCTGCTTGGAATACGGCAGAATTGGAACGTATCCTCTTTGGCTTACCGGGCGAAAATAATTAAATCCAGCGCTTTACTCCTTTATTGCCCTTTTGTCATAATCCTAATGCGTCTGCCCTGAGGAAAGCAGAGAAAAAACTTGCAAAAAACGGAGGGGTGCATATACTCGTGACGGCATGACGGAGAACTACGCATTGATATTGGCCGGAGGTAGCGGCACACGCTTTTGGCCGCTTTCCCGCAACGCAAAACCGAAGCAGTTGCTGGATTTGTTTGGCAAAGGCACGATGCTGCGCCAAGCGATTTCACGATTGGAAGGGATTGTGCCCACAGAAAACATCATCATCCTGACCAATCACCTGCAGGAGGCAGAGGTACGCCGCCAAGCCGACATGTTGCCTGCTACCAACATTGTGGCCGAACCGGCGCGCCGAGATACGGCTCCGGCAGTGGCCTTGGGGGTGGGGCTCATAGCCGCTCGTAATCCGCAGGCCAACATGATTATCATCCCCAGCGATTCTTTGATATTGGATAGCGGTGCCTTCCGCCACTTAGCGGCAGAGGCTCTTTCTCTTGCCGAGCGAGAAGCTGCGCTCATCACCATCGGCATCAAACCGACCTGGCCCTGCCCAAGCTATGGCTATATTGAGCGTGCCGGTAAGCTTGAAGATGCATCCCTCACCCACAACTGCTTCGAGGTAGTGCGCTTCCGAGAAAAACCGGATAGTGCTACAGCCGAACAGTACCTTGCCAGTGGCAATTTCTCATGGAATGCCGGCATGTTCATCTGGAATGTGAAGCATGTACGCAGCCAACTCGCCACCCACTGCCCGCAGTTGGCAGATTTTGTAACCGACCTCACAAAAAGTGCGGATTTGCCATCCTTTATTACAACGGAGTTCCCGCAGCTTACCCCCATCTCCATCGACTTTGCCCTGCTGGAGAAAGCTGACCGCGTGTTGAACTTTGAGGCAACCTTCGACTGGGACGATGTGGGTTCCTGGATTTCCGTGGGCAAGTATCTGCCGCAAACGGAGGATGGCAATGCCACGAACAGCCCGCTAAGCACCGTAGCATCTCAAAACAACATCGTCTTCACCGATTCCGGCAAGCGCGTGGCCTTGGTAGGTGTGGATGACCTCATCGTGGTCGATACCGGAGATGCCCTCCTGGTAGCGCGCCGCAGCGAGGCCGACCATATCAAAAAAGTCGTGTCCACTCTGCCGAATGAATTACTCTGATTTTTCCACATATTACGCATGCACCCGGCCCTTGGCATAGACTACGGAGAAGCCCGCATCGGCATTGCCGCCACAGATGCCTGTGGCATTCTGGCGCACCCGGTAGAGAGCATCCACCGGGGCAAGGTCAATTCCCTTGAGCGAATAGGCGAGCTGGTGGCACAAAAGGGGATCCGCACCCTTGTGTTGGGACTTCCCATCCGCATGGATGGGACAGAGGGAACAGCCTGCGCAAAAGTGCGCTCATTCGGCGACAAACTGCACGCAGCCCTGCCCCAACTTCCCCTCGTGTATGTTGATGAGTACCTGACCACCAGCATCGCACAGGAAAAACTGCACCAGGCCGGCAAAAAGGCAAAAAACTTTCGTCCCATCATCGACCAAGCCGCTGCGGTGGAAATCCTCAACAACTGGATGGAAATGCAGACACCAAACAATTTCTAAGACAAATCACCTCTCCCCCTAAACCTCGCATTGTGTCTTTTCTCTGAAAAAGAGCCTAAATTTCATGAAAGTTACTTGAATTTCTGCGTTTCAGGTGCTAGAATCTGCCCAGAGCCGTATTGGCTACCCTTTTTCAAACAATCAACCTAAAACTATGTCACTCGAAACATTCTTCAATCCGAAGAGCATCGCTGTGGTCGGCGTTTCTGCCGATTCCTCCAAATTGGGGGCTGTCGTATTCAACAACATCATTGCTGCCGATTACAAGGGCAAGCTCTATGGTGTGAACCCCAAGATGGCCGGCCAGGAGCTGTGCGGTAAGCCCTGCTACGCCAGCGTGGATGCCCTGCCTGAGCCTATGGATTTGGTGGTTATCCTCGTACCGGCCCGCTTCACCGAGCCCGTCATTGATGCCTGCGTTGCCAACGGCACCAAGAATATCTCCATCATCACTGCCGGTTTCGCTGAGGTTGGCGAGAAGGAACTTGAGAAGCGCATTGCCCAGAAGTGCTTGGACAACGGCATCAATCTGCTCGGCCCGAACTGCCTCGGCCACATCTCCACCTTCGACAACGTGAACGCTTCCTTTGCAGACGGGTTCCCCGCTCGCGGCAACGTGGCTTTCGTGTCTCAGTCCGGCGCATACTGCTCAGCTATCATGGACTGGGCTGCCGGCAAGGGCATCGGTTTCTCCCACTTCATCTCCATCGGCAACAAGGCTGTAATGGGCGAAGACAAGCTGCTGGCAGCGCTGAAGGATGACCCCAACACCAACGCCTTCGTGTTCTACTTGGAATCCCTCAAGAACGGCAAGGAGTTCCTCAAGGTTATTAAGGAAGTTTCCGACACGAAGCCCTGCGTCATCATGGAGCCCGGCAAGAGCGCCAAAGCCCAGGCAGCATCCCTGTCCCACACGGGCTCCTTGGCTCCCAACTACCGTGTGCTGGAGATGGCTCTGCAGGGTGCAGGTGCTATTCAGGCATACAACGACCGAGAGCTCTTCGGCCTGTTGGAAGTACTGCAATACTGCAACCACAACGAGTTTGACGGCCAGGTAGCCGTGCTTACCAACGCCGGTGGTGTGGGTGTGCTCACCTCCGACCTTTGCGAAGAAGCAGGTCTTGACTTGGCACGCCCCAGCGAAAAAACCATCGAGGCTCTGCGCGCCGTGCTGACCCCCGAGGCCTCCCTCGGCAACCCCATCGACGTAGTGGGCGATGCCAAGGCCGACCGCTACGAAGCAGCCCTCAAGGTGCTCTGCGAAAGCGGTGAATACAAAAACATTCTCGTGCTTCTTACCCCGCAGCGCGTGACGGATTGCCCCGGCACCGCCGAGGCAGTCATCAAGCTGGCTCCCCAGTACCCCAACGTGAACATTTACTGCTCCTTCGTGGGTGGTGCCCGTGTGGACGAAGGTCGCGTTCTGCTTGACAAGGCCAAGATTCTCAACTACGAGTACCCCGCCGACATCGTACGCCTGCTGGGTCTGCTGAAAGCCCAGATGGCATTCCGCGGCAAGAAGCTCGCCACCTGCGAGACCGGTGAAGTACCCGCCGAAATCAAAGCTGCCGTGACATCCGCCAAGGAAGCCGGTTTGGCTTCTCTGCCCCAGGAGACCGTGAACATGCTCATGGATCACTACGGCATCGACTACCCGAAGTGCGGCAACTTCACCGATAAGGAAGAAGCCCTTGCTTTCTGCAAGACCATCTTCCCGAATGCCGTGGTGCTCAAGCTCTCCGCTCCCGACGCTCTGCACAAGACAGAAATGAAGGGCATCTACCTCAACATCAATGATGAGGCATCCTTCAACGAAGCATGGGAAGGCCTGTGGGGCAGCATCACCAAGTTCAACCTCAAGGGAGCCTCCGTGCTCATCCAAGAGATGATTACCAAGGCTACCGAGACCATCATCGGTGTGAACAGCGACAAGAACTTCGGCCGCGTCATGGTGTTCGGCACCGGCGGTATCTACACCGAAGTGATGCGTGATACCACCATGCGCATCTTGCCCGCCGATGACTTCTCCGACATGATTAAGGAAACCAAGGTTGGCACCATCCTCAACGGTGTGCGTGGCGAAGCTCCCAAGGCTGTAGGCCCGCTGGCTGACACGCTGGCCAAGGTTCAAAAGCTCGTGCTGGAGATTCCTGAAATCACCGCTATCGATGGCAACCCCGTCCTCGTGACGGCAGACCGCGCCGTAGTGGTAGACTTCAAGATGATTCTCAAGTAAAGCTGAGATTTCAAAGAATTTAACAGGCACCCCCGATTTTATGATGAAAATCGGGGGTGTTCTGTATGAAAGCAGCTTGACGAAATAAAGGCAGCTTGCTAAAGTACTAGTATGCTATACTATTTCATAGGCTGCTTCTATTGTCTGTGCTGTGCAAGGCGCATACAATACGCTCAAAGAAACAAGAAAACAGTAGGCTGGGCCATCTTGCAACTTGCCTGTTTGGTATTCCTTGCCGTGAGTATGGGCAGCATCTCAGACCAAGCTGCAACAAAAGCTCTTTTGATTAGTTTGGTAGCATGCCCCGTCATATGCACTCTACCTACGTTTGTGTATAGCACAAGGTGTCCCGGGCTATGGCTATTCTGTAGCACCCTTTTCAATTGGTGCGTTGTTATTTTTTTCTGCTACATCCTCAGCGTATGGATGAAGTTAATTGAAACACCATACGGAACAGATGTCCCATGGTGGGTAGACATCTGGTTACCCAATAGTTTATGATAGCAGAACGCCCGACAGGAATAATCCCGGTCGGGCGTTTTTTATATGGTAAATGATGAAATAAACCAAGATTAGGAAATTTCCCAACAGATGGTGCGGCAATAGGTATCCCTCGGTTGCAACACAATGCTGGGGAAATGCGGGTTGTGTGGAGAATCCGGATAATTCTGCGCCTCCAAAGCCACGCCACCGCGTTTCAGCGGCAGATAGTCCCCGGTATAAACCTGTAATCCGGGAGCATCAGTATACACGCGAAGCGTACGTATGCCGTTTGTAAGAACAGCAGCACACTTCACTCCGGGATAGGCAGGCAACACATAGTTATCATCGTAACCACCGGCAATGGCACCGGGCGCATTGCGCGCACCCAACTGAGCCGGACTGTTGAGGTCATACAGCGTATCTGCAACCGGCGCAATGATACCGGTTGGGATGTTGGCAATCATTGGTGTGTAGGCCGATGCATTGACTTGCAACATGTGGTCGTCCATCGTGCCACAGCCATTCAGGTTCCAATAGGCGTGGTTCGTAAGATTAAGCAAGGTCGGTGCAGTCGTTGAAGCTTGCATAGCCAGGCGGAGGGTATTCCCCTCCAGCGTATATGTAGCCTGCACACGTACTTCGCCGGGATACCCCTCATCCCCATCCGGAGAAATGAGAGCCAACACAAGGCGTGTATCGGTCTCCTCTATCACCTCCCACAGCACATCGCTATACCCCACATTGCCACCGTGTAGGTGGTTAGGCCCGTTGTTGACAGCAAGTGCATATTCCTTGCCATTCAATTCAAAGCGCCCACCGGCAATGCGATTAGCCACACGCCCACAAACGGCACCACAATAGCATGTATCGGCCTTCAATTCCTCCCCGGTTTTAGGTCCATGCACGCAATCCACGCCGTCTTTTACGACTGAAAGCAAGCGAGCCCCGTAATTCGTGAGAGTCACCGAAAGCTCAGAAGAAACTAGGGAGAAGGTTTTTACACCTTCCCCCCAGTTTTGTGTTCCATTCTGCATGACAGATTGGATTTGGGTTAAATTACATACCGTCCGGGATAAACTTGCTGCCGGAACCGCCATACTGAAGCGTACCGTGAGTACCCACGGGGATGAGGCCAATCTGCGCATACACGGGCTGGGTCACACGATACTGAGCCCTGGAACCGTCGGCCTGAATAACAAGCTCCTGGGCATCGGACTGATTTGCATACTTGCCAACACCGCGACCGGCCAAGGCACCCAGTACGCCGAAACCAACAGTGGATACCACCTGCCCGGAACCGGAGCCCAGCAGAGAACCGGCGCCAGCACCCAAAGCCGCACCAATACCGGTGCCGAGGTTCTTATCGGAAGAAGAAGCATCTGCACGCACCGTGCGAGCGGAAACTACCGTACCGGAGATAACCTGAGCAACGGAGCCAATTTCATTAGCGCTCACTTTATTCAGCGAGCCAAGGTTGGCACAGGAGGGAACAAGCACGAGGCTCAAAGCCAACATCGTTGTGATTATGGTCTTTTTCATTGTATTTTACTCTATATGTTTGTTGTGGAGTTTAACGGGGGGGATGGATTACCATGCTGCTGCGTCCTGCCCTCACTTATGACAGGCGCACATGGATGAAAGATTTATTTACGACTTTCCCAGGAAACGACTTTATTATTCTCGAATAATACGGTTGCGGCAGTGCGTGGTATGTACACAGTGCTTGCACCATAAAATCCCGGGTCATACCAACCGCGAGGCCCCCAGTATGACGGTCCCCAGACGGGTGTCGTCATCACTGGCTCTTGGTATGTGTATACCCAGCGAACAACGTTTTTACCATTCTTTTGACCAACATAGGGCGCATTATTAGGGGCTCCCCATGCCAAAAAAACAGCATCTTGAGACATGCCCTCACTAATACGCCCCTGCTGCACCAAGTTTTGCTGCTCAATGGGCAGCGATTGGAACATGACAGGATTCGCAGCAATGCGGGTAGCCGGAGTAGCTGACTGGCAGGACGCAAGGGAGAGAACAAGCGCAACTGCAACAGTGAGCCCGTAAACCTTACTTTCAGACAATACTCTCATTCCTGCATGACAATACCATCTAATTTCTTGCTTGCCAAGAAAAAAAAATAATGATAGATTGATGCACACAGACATGAAAGCATTTTCTACCATTCTTGCTATGCTGGCAGCACCTGCGATGCTGAACATCGCAGTATGTGCAGAGAGTCCCGGAGCCCTTGAAGGGTACCTTCCTTCCGACGGCACGTTGAAGCAGGGTGCAGCCGTTCGCCCTGTTTTCACGGAGGAGTTTGCAAAATTGCAGCGTTCATTCGCTACGAAGGTAACCACACTCGACGAAGAAAAGCGAAAGGCGTTCTTGGAAGGACTTGACCCGAACTCCGTACCAGACTACAACGCAGATATTTGGCCCGACAAGGCAGAGTATGATAAATTTGTTGCAGAATGGAAGAAATCCGTCATTCAGCCTGTCACAGAAGTGGCCGTGGGGCTGCAATCTGCCGGCCAAGGTGTCTGGAAGATTCTTTCTGCCACGGTGGATGCACGCACACGTCGTACCGTACCGTTAACGATTAGTGCTCTGAAGTACGATGCCACGAAGAACATCTGGATTTCCAACAATGGCGAGTTGACCTCCAAAGATTACAACGCTACCGATGCCAACATTTACGGTGCTCAGACCGGTAAAGAGTGGTCTCTTTCCAAGGAAGACGCCCTCTCCCGCACCCGAGAAACAGTGCGCATCACCAAGACAACGGATGGCAAGTTTGTCTATGTGTCCTATGCGTTTGCAGAGCAATCCACCATTACCGGTGCCAGCATTGCACAGGGCGCATACGTTCTGCGCTTCCCCATCGTGACCCCGGCTGCCAATATGGGCACTCCCGGTCGCCGATAAGAAGCGTTTGAATCTCGGATTGAGATTCTACCCAACTCAAAGATTTAGCGAAGCGGGAGTTCGACACTATCATCGGGCTCCCGCTTCACTCGTACCATGAGAATCATAGCAGGCAAAGCCAAAGGCTACACCATCAAAGTGCCACAAGGGGAAGTCCGCCCCACACAAGACCGCGTACGCGAGGCCTTGTTCAATATTTTAGGCTCACTCATCGAAAATGCCAGTATCTTGGATTTGTATTGCGGATCCGGGTCAGTGGGTCTGGAAGCACTGAGCCGGGGAGCCGCGCGTGCGCGCATGGTAGATGCATCGCGCGCCTCCTGCGCGATGGCACGCCACAATTTGGAGCGCAGCAAGCTGGAAGGCGGGAGTGTGGTACAAAGCGATTGTTTGCAATTTGTGCGCCGTGATGCCGGGAAATACGATATCATTTTTGCGGATCCGCCCTATTGCAAGGCGGTAGGCGACAGAGATATGATAGCAGAGCTCATGACTGACCGCCTGCACGAGTTGATGGCCCCCGGCGCATATTTTATAGCAGAAGCCCAACTTGGCTACGGTGTGGGAGATGCCCACACACGCGATTTTCCCGGCTGGAAGCTGGTGGATGAGCGCAGCTACGGTGGCAACACTATACTTTTCTACCAAACTGACCTATGAAACGTTTCATTTTTCTGCTCATATACAACCTGCTTTTCCCGGTTTTCCTCCTGCTCTCCCTCCCCGGGTATCTGATTAAGATGAAGCGCCGCGGCGGCTTCGGAACGGGGCTCTCCGAGCGTTTCGGTATCTACCTACGCCCGGCGTCAGAGGAACCCAAGGGGGGGCTCTATGTACACGCCGTCAGTGTAGGCGAAGTATTCATCGCGCTCAAGTTTATTCGAGAATGGATTAAAACACATTCCGAACCGGTTATTCTTTCTACTTCTACCGCTACGGGGCATCAAGTGGTGCGGGATGCTGCCCTCCCCGGCGTGCGTGCTCTGTACTCTCCGCTTGATGTTCCGGGGCTTTCGGGGCGTTGTCTTTCACGCTTCCAACCCAAGGCCGTTGTATTAATAGAAGCAGAGCTGTGGCCCAACTTTGCAGAAGTTTGCCACCGTCGCCGTATTCCCATGGTTATGCTCAATGCGCGCTTATCCCCGCGCAGCGAGGGTCGCTACAAGAAAGTACGCGGTATTACCTCCCTATTGTTCTCACGGCTCAACGCCCTCGGGGCACAAAATGAGAATGATAAGGGAAGATTTGCGGGCATTGGTGTGGTGGAAGACATTATCCGAGTCACGGGTAGCATAAAGTTTGATGTAATGGGTGATACCCCGGCCGCAAAACGAGAAGATTTTCAAACTATCTTGAATAAACTTGCGCAGGGACGACCTATTGTACTGGCAGCCTCTACACACGCCGGAGAAGAAGTGCTCATTGCGAAAGCAACGCGAGATGCAGGCGGCTTTCCCCTCATTGTACCGCGGCATGCAGAACGCCGAGCGGATGTGGTAAAAGATTTACAGGCAGCCGGCTTCAATCCTATTCTGCGTACATCAGGTGAATTGCCGGCAGACATACCCTCCGACCTTTGCTACATTGCTGATACCACCGGCGAATTGAGAGATTGGACCGCCTTGGCAGATGTAGCCGTCATTGGCAAAAGTTTCTTGGCCAAAGGCGGGCAAAATCCAGTGGAAGCTATCGCCGCGCGTGTACCCGTCATTACCGGGCCGGATATGACCAACTTTGCTGATTTGGTAGCCCTGCTTGAATCGAAAGAAGGTATCTGGCGCTGTGAAGGAAACATGCTTGCGGAAACGCTGAGCCAAGTCTTACAGGATGCCGATGAACGCTCCATACGCACGGAAAAAGCATACTCTGCCCTACACATTCATTCCGGGGCAACCCGCCGAAGCGTGGAGCTGGTGGAGAGCTTCTATGGGGCGTAAATCTCAGATGCGCCAAATCCCGCCGTTTGAGAGAGCCTCTAGCAGGGATTCACGAATCATCGTTGGCGTGTAGCCGCTTTCACGCAGGGAGGCTAGGGAGCGCGCACCATCTCGTTTTGCCAAGCGTTTCCCGGCATTGTCCCTGAGGAGTGTATGGTGGTAGTACCGGGGTACCGGCAATCCCAAGACTCCTTGCAGAGCGCGGTGTATATGCGTGGCATCAAAAAGGTCCTCGCCACGAGAAACAAGAGAAATTTCCTGCGCGGCATCATCTACCACCACAGAAAGATGGTAGCTTGTGGGCATATCTTTACGCGCAAGCACAACATCTCCATATAGCGTAGGCACACACCGCTGCACCCCGCGGCGCAGGTCTTCCCAAGAGGGGCAACCTATCATATCTTGCACTCGCTGCATATTGATGCGCCATGCGTGCGGTACGCCGGCTGCCATTTTTTCTTCAATCTGCTCCGGAGATAAATGGCGGCATGTCCCCGGGTAAAGGAATCCTAACGATGCGTGGGGGGCTCGCCCCATTTCTGCAATCTGCGCTTTGATTTCTCCACGCGTACAAAAACAGGGATACAATACACCCAACTTTCGCAGCTGGTTCAAGGTGGCCTCATAGATAGGATAGCGCCGACTTTGCACCATCACTTCGCCGTCGAAATGCAACCCCAGCCAAGCCAAATCCTCGTACATGAGTTTGACCCAGTGCGGAGAACATGAGCGCTGGTCAATATCCTCTATTCGGAGCATACAGCGCCCACCACTCACATCTGCTAATCGGCGCGCGTGCATGGCGGCCAACAAATGCCCTACATGCATGGGGCCGCTGGGAGAGGGCGCAAAACGCGTCACTATTTCCCGAATGTTTACCATCAGTATTGCGCTTTAACGATGATTTCTCTCACTTTTGCTGCGCCCTGCCCCGCGAGTGTGGATTTGGGATACAAGCACAATGCGCGGTAATAATTTGCCAAGGCCGAGCCATATTCGCGGCGGGATTCATTTTCTTCTGCATCCTGCAAAGCCTGCACAAAGTCATGAGCTTTTTGCGCATAGAGGTTGAGGGCATCCTTAAAAGCAGGGTCTTCTGCACAGCGAGGTTCCGAATCGCGGTACTCAATCAGTTTCTCGTACGCAATACAAGGCCCCATCACTCTATCTTGATCTGCGACAGACTCCAACTGTTTGAGCATAGCATCAATAGTGCTGATGAGAAGGATGACCTCCTTGTACTGGGGCTTGAGCTGCGGGTCTACGGCCACGCATTCAAAACGATCTTGTTCTTTAAAGATGGTGCGATATTCCCCACGGGCATACAAGGTGCGGAATTCTCCAAGCTCTTTTTCGTTGCTGTCAAACTTTTCCAACTGCTGAGCGCTTGCATCCAAATTGGGATTAAGTGGCCAGATTGTACCGGCCTCGGTGATGTATCGGTTAAACTCATCATCCTTTCCTTCCAGTAATGCTTTGCGCGCATTGCGTATGCATAAATCGCTCTGGCGTTTCTTGCCTGCACTATAGCTTAAGAGCATGGAATCATCAAAATCAACGTCCATCTCTTTCATCTTGCGAGCAACTTCATCAACCGTTCCGTAGTCCCGCGCATTCAGTGCAGTAAGGGCTCGTTTGCGAAGAGTCCAATATGCAGCAACTCGGCGGCGGCCTTCCACCGGGAACGTGAATACACTATGCATATGCTCACCAATGGCCACAGCTTCAATCAAATGCTGCGTAGCCTCACCCAACTTGTTTTGCGCCAGCATGGAGTACACGGCATCCATGTGTTTATCCACGCTGGAGCGAGCTTCGCTCGCTAGGGCATCTACCGTGTTTACAGTGGGGGGCACACCGGCCACCCCCGAAAGGATTTCATTTGCCTTGGAATTTTCTTCAATTTTCATCTTTGTATCGCCATCGCGGAACACATGGCGGTATATGCGAGTGGCGATTACAGCATGATCAAAGCGCCGCATGAGCAAGAATGTCACCATGTTGCTTTGGTAGCTGACCTTGGCAGCCATCTCCGATTCCACGTTCATGGTCGAATTCTTTACTTTAGCGGCCTGCTTTTCAGCAATTGCTTTTGTGTTATGAGCAATGGTAAACGTATTACTCACGCCGGAAGCACCATTGTGAGCCGGGCCCTTAATAGCCCCGATCTGGGCAGCAGGCCCCCGGTTTCCTACGGTATTACGATTGACCAAAGCATTCGTGCGCTTGACCATAGCGTCAATTTCCTCGTTCAAACGCTCACTTTCTATGTCTCGCGACCTATTGGTTCGCTGCGCATCCAAAGCGCTGACGATAGAACTGGCCAATACGCCGGATTGACCACCATCCCGGGGCATATCAGAAAGCTGATACAGAGCTTTACCCATGCGGACCAAGGCTTCGCTTCCTATGGCTTTGCGAGATTTCGTGTATTTCTTTGTTTCTTGCAAAATACCTTCTATCTTCTTTACGTACATGCGAGCTTCCTCTGTTGTATCCGGGGTACCGTGCAGGAACGTTTCGAACTTGGCTCTCACCGCTGCATTGTTGCCTACATCAAACTTCCCGCCATTGTATGTGACGGTATCAGTAGCGGGGTCCAGAAGGGGGATTTCAACACCGAAGATTTGGGGATTTGTTGGTTCTGTTGCCCCGGCAGGCTGGGCTTGTGGAGCATGGGGCGACTGTTGTTGATTCGTTTGCTGTGATGGGGCAGATTGTGGTTGCTGCTGTGGCTGCGGCGCAATCGGCATCTGAGCCTGGGCTACATAGCACAGGCCGGACATCACCATGGTCAATATCTGAATTCTCATCACTTTACTGATTCTGCATTTTTCACCACCAGAATGCCCTTGATTTCATTGCCGGAGGCATCTCGCCCCGTGCGGCATTCTACGTCAAAAATAAAATAATCGTTTCGTGTCAGATTCACACTCAGATGCGTATCTTTTGTCACCAACAAAGGCAAGCGCTCGTTGCGATTATTTTTCATCGAAATAGCAATCATTCGGTCATTACCAATCGTCTCTATACTTTCTATGCGTCCCTCTAACACGTAATGATTACCGGGTACAGCCAAGCGAGAACCATCATTCCGATAATCGCGAATGGAAAAATGTTGCGGCTTTCCCAGTGTATTCGTCTTGGATGGAGACATAAGCAGATACCCAATCCCGACCAACAACACTACAACGGCCAGTGTAACCACGATACCGAAAATGTTGCCACCCTTGCCTTTTCTTGAACGTTTTCTTGCCATATATGTAATATGTTTATTTTCTTAATCCCAACGCGAACGGCGCACGCCAACATACGTCAATACCAACCCCGCCAGCACATGTAATGCGAGAACGACGTGGCATACCTGCGCCGCTGAAAAACTAGTCTGCACAATACTCTTGACGGCCTTGATGACATCCGGCAGCAACCCACCTTCTATGCTACCGCTCCATGCCCAGTATGCTGAAATAAACGGGCGCACACATACCCCAATGGCATCGGGCAAAGCAAGTACGGCTCCGGACAAGGGAAGCTGAAAACCCACAAGGTAGATGCTCAGAAGGGATGCTTGGTCGGCCGTGCGACTATTGGCCGAGATACCTAGGCACATACTTGTCATGGCGGCATTGGCAAGGATGAGGAAGATAAGGTGGTTTGTGGCATCCCCCCGGAATGGCCAGAAAAATTGCACAAAGGCAAACATCCACAAACTTTGAACCAATAGCAGCAGGAAAAGATAAAGGGCTTTCGATGCCAAGTAAGCACCTTCGCCCATACCGGCAAAGCGTTCTTTTTCCATGATGAGGCGCTCTCCGGCAATCTCTCTGGCGGCATTATTTGCCCCCATAAGGCCCAGTAGAATCACCTCAAACATAATAATGCCGGATACTGCGGAGCCAACCTGGGCTCGCACCTCAGCTTGGGCTTGCTGAGCCTGTATTTCCATGGCTATATCATTGCTCTGCGTATCCGCCAAAATGAGAAGCTGCTCCTGCCCTTTACTGGAGAAAAGAGCCACCAATATCGGAAAGATGACAATCATTGCCACCTGCAAGATGAGTTGTGATCTGTCTCGCAACAACAAGGTGAAACGCCGCTGCAACAATGTGATAAGTTGGGAAAAGAAGCCAGGCTGATTCTCCGTATTATCTTCATGTGTTTCCATAGCCGGGGCCATATCCTCCCCATTGCGCAACACGCGTATTTTTTGCTCCATTTCCATGCGGTGATAGTATGCCTCACCGTGCTTACTCCAACTTTGAGCCCATTCTTCCGGTTCTCTCAGAGATAAGCGAGGGTAGACTTCTTCCGCTTGTTTCACCCCGAAATAGTGTTCCATGGTTTGGGGGATGCCATGGTATGCTAAATGCCCGCGCACCAGCACCATGATGCTATCATAAGCCTCCAGCTGGGATAAACTATGTGTGACAGATATGACGATGCGCCCGTCTTTTAAGCTCAGTTTGCGAAGCAACTCTACAATTTCTTTTTCCGAGCGAGGATCCAAACCACTTGTTACCTCATCGCAGAGTAAAATACGCGGGTCTGACACAAGCTCCATAGCCAATGCCAACCTACGTTTTTGCCCACCGGAAAGTAACTTCACTCGCCGCTCGGCAATTTCTGACAACCCGGTTTCCTGCAACACACGTTCTACGAGCTCTTCCAATTGCTGTCCGCTTGCGCCAACGCGCAAACGAGCCGCATTTTCCACGCATTCGTCCACACACAATTCATCATGCGCAATGCTGAATTGCGGGACATACCCAATTTCGGATGGTTCAAAATCATCATCCTCCATGAGGTTGCGCCCCTCCCACACAAAACAACCATCTGTGGCATCCGCAATACCTGCTATCGTCTTGAGAAGGGTGGTCTTGCCACAGCCGGAAGGACCAACAATGGCCATAAAATGCCCTTTAGGTACGCAGAAACTCACGTCTGACAACAGTGCGATGCAGTCTTCTCCATCATCTACCTCCAAGGTGATATTCCGCGCTTCCAACATATTCTTTAGGTCTTGTCTGATAGTAGCAAATAGGCTCTCTTCCCGCAAGCGGAAAATCAGGCAAATACCGTTTTTACACCGTTTGAGAAGTAATACACTTGCGCAGGAAGAAACGCTGTGGTATCGTACCGTGCATGGAGCGTCTGTTGCAACAAGATTTGTACCCTTCTCTCGTGGTAGGTTCTGTGTCCGGATGGGATGCTTGGAAACAAGCCATAGCAAATGAAGAAACGGATACAGCCTGTGATATCATGGAGCTACGGGCAGACTTACTGCCGGAAGAGCTTCCTATCTCCGAAATCCTAGCTCTTCCTCGCCCTAAGCCCATCTTACTGACCGTAAGGCATGCAGATGAAGGAGGCGCACGGCAAATGGATGAGCCTACGCGCATAGCATTAGCTACCTCTTTACTACCAATGGCAGATGCCTTAGATTGGGAGATTGCAAAGATGGAAGGTGCTCGGGAAATACTGGAAAAAGCAAAAGCTCAAGGGATTCTGATTATAGCATCTGCTCACGATTTTGAAAAAACGCCGGATTTGGAAACCATGAGTGCGCTGGCCGACAAGGCGATTGCGTTGGGGGCAGATGTCGTCAAATTTGCTTTTCGAGTATACTCCATACAAGACATCATGGTAGGGACGGATCTGCTTTCCCGATACAAACACCCCATGGCCATCATGGGAATGGGGTCACTGGGAGCCACCAGCAGACTCATATACAACCAGTACGGCTCAGTCTTAACATATGGTTACTTGGGGAATATTCCCACAGCCCCCGGGCAGTGGTCTGCCGCCCTGTGCAAAGCAGCCATATCCCAGCTGTTGCCGACGGAGCGCTGAGATTACTCGAAACGGTGCTGCAAAAGCACATTAAAATGGTCACCTGCACCCGGTACAGCTATCAGGTGAGCATCCGCCGTATTTCCGGGCTTGGCGTAGTCTTTTAAATAATCTCGTTGGCTCATGTACTGCACAACATCCCCGCTGCAACGGGACGCCAATTCCAACAAATCTGTAAAATTCACGTCGGCAGTAATATCGCACCGCCCGGCCAATGGGGGCAATTCATCTGCCCCCAACAAGCAGTGAGCTTTGTAGCCCCGCAGCGTACCGGCGGGGCGGCGGTGATAAAGAGTATCAACCAGCTCACCATAATCAATCGTTACAAAAGCACCGCATTTCCAGTACGGCTGCCATTGCGCATACCACTTGTGGTAGCTTTCATGCACCTCTACAACCTGACCTTCAATGGCCCACTTTTCAAACACAGATGAGGCCGGCAAGGGCTGTTTCCACGCTTGTCGAATAATCTGCCCCTGCTCTACTGCCAATCCCAGCTCCAGCCATTCTCCGCCTTGGTAGACAAATTGACGAGCAGGAAAAGCATCCGGCAATTCATTAGAAAAAATGAAAGCCTTTCCGCCTGCATGTTTCAAGGCGGAGATGACATCCTCATACACTCGCACGAAATTACCGCCGACCATGCCTTGTAGATTCCGTAAGGTAGCAGAGCGGTCTACCATGAGATAGCGAGCGCGCAGGCGGCCGATGAAGCCCAATTCACGCGCGATACCCATAGATAAATCGCCATTTCCCCCACCGATTTCGACAAAGGGTAAGCGCCGGCCGCAGGCGACACAAGCTTGTTTCCACTGGGCAACCAAGCGCCGGGCCAACAAGTCGCTTAGTGTGGCCGTTGTCGAAAAATCACCTCGGTAGCCAATGCCTGCAATGTTGTTGCTGTAGTATCCGGAATCAGGGTCATACAGCGCAATTTCCATGAATTTCTCCATGGAAAGCCAATTACCATTGGCTAAAATATGAGGCGCAAGATTCATACCACTGTTGTGTGAGCTCAGCGAGATAGCTCCAACATGCGCTCCAAAGGTACGGCCGCACGCAAGCGCAAGTCTTCCGGCACCTTCACCTCAGGGCTCATATCGCGCAAGCAATTGCGCAACTTCTCCAACGTATTGAGCTTCATGTACTCACATTCAGCGCAGGAGCACTTATCTGCCGCCACGGGTATGAACTCTTTACCCGGTACAAGCTTGCGCAAGCGGTGTAAGATTCCGCTTTCTGTCACGATGATGAACTGCTGCGCCTCACTCTCCCGGCAATACGGAATCATCTTTTCGGTGGAGCAAATGTGATCAGACATCAGGCGTATGACTTCTTGACACTCCGGATGGCACACAACCTTGGCTTTCGGGTATTTTCCCTTGAGTTCCAATACTTGGTCGCGCGTAAAACGCTGGTGTACATGGCATGCGCCATTCCACATCGTCATTGAGCGCCCTGTGCGCTGTGCAGTCCATGCGCCCAAGTTCTGGTCGGGGACAAAG
This sequence comes from Akkermansia sp., assembly GCA_017398355.1. Classification (GTDB taxonomy): domain Bacteria; phylum Verrucomicrobiota; class Verrucomicrobiia; order Verrucomicrobiales; family Akkermansiaceae; genus Akkermansia. The sequence continues at coordinate 16,646 of JAFQGD010000058.1, forward strand.
AGAATCGGGCGGTCTTGAGGAGCCGTTTCAATGATTCTCTGAGCATTACCACTGGTCACGATAACATCTGCCAAGGCTTTCACCCCGATGGAGCAATTCACATAGGCCACTACATAGTAGTTTTTGTCCTTATTCTGTTCCAAGTATGCAGCTAATTCATCTGCCGGGCAAGAGGCCTCCAAAGAACATGCCGCGTCCATATCCGGCAAGAGTACCGTGCGTGTCGGATTCAGGATGCAAGCAGTCTCCGCCATGAAATGCACACCACAAAACACGATGACATCACATTGTGTTTCCTGTGCATACCGAGCAAGAGCCAAGGAATCACCCACAAAATCGGCAATATCCTGAATCTCCGGTCGCTGATAACTGTGTGCCAAGATGACGGCATTGCGCTCCTGCTTCAAACGCAGAATTTCTGTCTTCAAATCTGTGCCTGACATAATTTTGTACTTAAATGAATTACAAGGGCAAATCACCAAGAGGAGCCTGCCAAGGGTCTTCCTCTTGTTCCTGGGGGGTGGCATCATCCGCCACATCATTGGTAGTGGTCCGGTTGGCATCTGTATCTACCACCGGAGCTCCGGACTCAGTTTCGTAGCTTTGCTCACTCGGCTGAACCTGAGCTGCGGGTTTCTCTTCCGGCACATTCTGAACTTTTTTTACCGCACGTTGGCGCGCAGCGGCAGCATCCATGGGAGACACTTCAAAGTCAGACATATCAATCAAATCTTCCTTATCGAAAGCATACCGTGCCAGTGTCGGCAAGGTATCTTTTACCAGTTGATTCACAGGGAAACGCACCTGTCCTTCCGGAGAACGCAGCGTGATGAGCTTTCCTTCCATGCGGTAAATCACAGCATCTCTGTACGCTTTGCCGGATGTCGTTGTCACATTGCCTACCGGCATACCGGGCAGCAAACTGCGCGCAACACTGCGGGCTTCTTTATCCGCTTGGCGGATTTCATGCTGTAGAGCAAGCACGCGATTGTGCTCCTCTGTAATATCCTCTTCCTTATCTGCAATTTGGCGAGAAAAATCACCGAGTTGGCGTTCAAGGCGAGCCAAGAGCTTGCGCATGTGTATCTGCTCATCAGCATGATATGCCTGTGCCTGTAAAGCTTCGCGCTGTTTGCACAGCTCCAAGTTCTCCCGCATGGTTATCTCCATGAGCGTGGGTACCCGGTACTTATCCAGCTCTTGTTTCAAGTAATAGCCTCCGCCGCCAAGGGTCCCCAGAAGAGCCACCACCAAGAAAGTATCCAGCAGAAGTCCACCCCAGTTCAGCTTATTCTGAGCTGGCTTCTTCTCTTGGTCAGTTGGCGGAGTCTCTGTTTTTTCTGAATTCTTCTTCTTTTCTACCTTCTGAGTCTCTTCTGCCGGTGTATCTTTCACCGATTCAGAGGACTCTTTCTTCTTCTCCGCTGGGTCCTTTTTCGCGGATTCTTCATCAGCTGAAGGCACCTCCGGGCGCACCGTTTCCAAAACGGGGTTGTCTTCCTTCTTCTCCTCCGGGTTCATGGCTGGCTCTTCACTCATGGCTGGATATTCTGAACGGCAATTTCATTCTGAAGGCGGGTAAAGGTATCGCGGAAGGAATCCAAACGAGACTCCAGTTCAATGCGGCGCATCTTTAATTCAGTTTCTTTTTCACGCAAGGCCTCCATCTGTTTGTATGCTGCCACCACCTCGCTATTGCGGCGGTCTATCTGCTGCTGCAAATCGGGTGTATCTGCCCCGGCCTGTCGGATGAGGGCGTGCATACGGGCTATTTCTTTGCGCAATTCAGCATTATTGCGCTGCAACGCACTCAATCGCTCCATATCCGGAGCCTGTGGCTTGCATGCCACCATTGCCGTAAGGGCCACTGCCCCCGCTACCAACCATACTGAAAATCTTGTTTTCACGCATCTATATTCAGGCATTACTCCGTTTGCGTCAAGCATCTTTTGTGTCAGGTTCATTGCCTTCGCATCATCTATGACAATGAAACAACCCAACGGATGACTACACACAAAACATCACATCTTTAATGTGAAATTCTTTGCAAATCTTAAAAAAAACGTCACAAACACATGAAGCACCCAAGCGCTCACAATATGATTCCTTACTCATTTATCTGATCAATTCTATTTGGAACAAAACTTATAAGCTGAAACAGTTTACAATTCTGTATTACGCAAGTCAAGTTTGAATGAGCGTGCTTACTTAAATTATGCTTGCATTTGCTGCCCCTGCCTGCTACTATGGCGCAGCGCACTACGTTGCTCCGGTAGCTCAGTTGGATAGAGCACGAGCCTTCTAAGCTTGGGGTCCCGCGTTCGAATCGCGGCCGGAGTGCTATACTTCAGCAGGCTACAGGTGTCCCCCTGTGGCCTGTTCCTTTTTGGCGCTACTTTTTAATAATTTTAAAATACAGACCTGATTTATCCTTGAAATAGAAGCAGCGTGTAGCTATAATCACCGCACGGACAACAACTACCCCTGAGATCCGGATATGAATAGCACACAAACAAACGAGACACCCCGATCCTCGCAGACAGCCAGCGTTGTCAAGCGAGCCGGTCTCCGCATGACCAAGCAACGACGAGCCGTGGTGGATGCCATTTTGGCATCCAAAGACCACCCCACAGCCAGTGCCATCTACGAACGAGCCAAGCAATACGAACCGGGTATTTCCCTGGCAACAATTTACAACTGTTTGGAAACAATGGCACAAGCAGGAGTCATCAATCATTTACACTTCGATAATGGGCCTTCCCGTTTCTGCCCCAACTTTGTACCCCATGTACACGTATTGGACGACACGAACAATAAGGTCATCGATGTGCAATTAAAGGCAGGCTTGTGTCCGGAAGATATTTTTGACCTGCCACCCGGGGTCACCATCACCAGCATGGAAGCGTGCTTGCGTGGTTCCATCCCCGAGCAGTACCATTCACACGAAGAGCAATGAGCCTGATAATCAAGAATCTGTGCGCCCGAGTCAAAGACGGGGCTGACATACTCAACGGTATAAATCTGGAAATTCCTACCGGCGAGGTACACGCCATCATGGGGCCGAATGGCTCCGGCAAATCTACACTATCCAAAGTACTGTGCGGGCATCCGGATTATGAAGTGACCGGAGGTAGCGTCACGATGGATGGTCAGGATTTACTGGCCATGAGCGTGGATGAACGCAGCCGCGCCGGTTTATTCTTAGCCTTCCAATACCCCGTGGAAGTACCGGGGGTAAGCAACGCTAATTTCATGAGAGCAGCCATACAAGCCCGCTTACCCAAGGGGGAAGAAGTGGATGCCGTCGCCTTTTACAAAGAATTGAGAGGCCACATGAAACAACTGGGAATGGACACAAAATTCACCGCACGCGCCGTAAACGAAGGCTTCTCCGGCGGAGAAAAGAAACGCAATGACATTCTGCAAATGATGATGCTACAGCCCAGTTACGCCATTCTGGACGAAACAGACAGTGGCTTGGATGTGGACGCTCTGCGTATTGTCTCCGAAGGAGTCAATGCCATGCGGGCCCCGTTCCGCAGTTTCATGGTCATCACCCACTACAAGCGTTTGCTTGATTACATACGCCCGGATGTAGTACACATTCTCTCCAAAGGCAAGATTGTGAAAACAGGTGGCTTTGAACTGGTTGATCACATTGAAAACAACGGATTTGATTTTCTGAAAACAACGGAGGAGTGATGGACGAAACGCCATTCCAGATGGACACGCGCGGTGCATTCTCTTTCCCGGAGAATCACAAGTTTGATGCAGGATTTGGCCTCACAGAAGAGACCATTGATTATATTTGCGATGTAAAGGGGGAGCCGGACTGGTTGCGCCAATTCCGCAAAGACGCCCTGCGCAAGTTCAACGAAATGCCTATGCCCACCCACTGGGCCCCGGCAGAAATAGCCGGGGTAGATTTTGACTCCTTCCGCTACTACCTCTCCCACGGGGCAAAGCCCAGCCGCAGCTGGGACGAAGTGCCGGATGACATGAAACGCACCTTTGAGCGTTTGGGGGTTCCGGAGCAGGAACGCGCTTTCTTGGCCGGTGTAGATGCTCAGTACGATTCTGAGACGGCCTACACCAACATGCGGGAAGAACTCAGCAAAAAGGGTGTCATCTTTGTCAATTCTACAGAAGGGCTCAAGGAATACGAACACATCTTCCGCCCGTGGTTCGGCAAGGTCATACCCGTGGGGGATAACAAATTCTCAGCCCTCAACCACGCAGCCTTTTCCGGTGGTTCGTTCATCTATGTACCCAAAGGCGTGAAACTGGCTCAGCCGCTGCAAGCGTACTTCCGCATCAATTCCGAAAGCATGGGGCAATTTGAGCGCACGCTCATCATCGCAGATGAAGGGGCAGAGCTCATGTACATGGAAGGCTGCACCGCGCCGCAGTACGACTCCGCCACCCTGCACTCCGGTGTTGTGGAATTGGTGGCGCTCAAAGGTGCAAAAATCCAGTATGTCACCGTGCAAAACTGGGCCACCAATGTGTACAATCTCGTGATTCAGCGAGGGCTTGCCATGGAAGATGCAGAAATACGCTGGATTGATTGCAACCTGGGCTCCGGGCTTACGATGAAATACCCCGCCGTGGTGCTGCAAGGGCGGCGCGCCCGAGGCGAGGTGGTGAGTATCTCCTTGGCTCATAGTGGGCAATTACAAGACACCGGCGCCCGCATGATTCACGCTGCCCCCGAAACAAGCTCCAACATCGTGGCAAAATCTATTTCCATCGGTGAAGGACGTGCCAGCTATCGCGGCGAGGTCAAGGAACTTAAAGGGATGAAAGGCTGCAAAAACAACACCGAGTGTGATGCCCTGCTCATCAACGCCACCAGCCGCACCGATACCTACCCCGCTATCACCGTCAACGGCAACGCCAGCGCCGTGCAGCATGAAGCCTCCGTCTCTCAAGTAGACGAAGAAATGCTCTTCTACATGCAGCAACGCGGACTCACTCGCGCCCAAGCCATGAGCTTGGCAGTCAATGGGTTCATCAATGATTTAGTAAAAGAATTCCCCATGGAGTACTCCGTGGAATTACGCCGTCTCATCGATTTAGAGATGGAGGATTCCATTGGCTAAACCTCCTACACCTTCGTATTATGGATTTGCCCCAAAACATGAGCATGGAAGAAGCATTCGCCCTGGCAGAAGCAGAGGCCAAGCTGAATGCAGCCATCCAGGAAAGCCGGCAGAGATTTGAAAAGGCAGACATCCCCAATCGACTGAACGAAGACTGGCGTTTTGGGCGGCCACATAAATACGCAACGGCGCTGGCTGAGCTACTGCAAAACAATGCAGAATCGCAAGGCGAAGCCACCGTCGAGAGCGCTGGTGAATCTGCCGTACGCGTAACGGCAGAGGATGAGGATTTGCGCCAGACAGAGATGCTCATGCCCACCATCGGGTCTGATGCCCTGCTCGGCTTGCACCTCAAGCGTTTTGGGCATGGCTACGCGCTTTATATCGAGGAAAGCCCCACCCAACCCATCATCATCACCTACCAAGCCGGGGCTCTCTATACCCCATCCACCTTCATCATGGTAGCACCCGGGGTCAAAGCTCATGTCATTGAGCAACACACAGGCACCCCCGGCAGCACAATGTTAGCCACCCGCAACATACAAGTGGCAGAGGGAGCCGAACTCAAAATAGAACTTCACAGCCAGGGTTTCGAGCACTACATGTGCATCACCAACATCCAGAACATGGGCGGCAGGGTTAGCCACCTTACAACACATGAGAATAACGCATGGGTGCGGGAAGAAACAGTGGCTGAAATCTACACCACCGGAGCAGATACCCGCCTTTTCTCCGCCAATAGTTTAGGCAATACCGCAGTGTTGGATCAGCATACCAAGCAGATTCATCATGTAGGGGGTGCCACCAGTGATTTGCTCTACAAAAACGTGGTGGATGCAAAAGCCTCTGCAACCTTTGCAGGCAATATCTATGTGGCCCCCGGCGCCCACAATACGGATGCTTACCAAAGCAATCGCAACATGCTGCTCAGCGAGACCGCTACTGTCAATTCCCTGCCCGGGCTGGAAATCCTGGCAGACAAGGTGCGCTGCTCTCATGGTAGCGCCTCCGCCCCCATGGATGAAGAACAACTCTTCTACCTCTGCTCTCGCGGCATTCCTCCGTACGAAGCGCAAAAACTTGTCGCTGATGGATTCTTGGCAGATGTGCTCAATCGCTTCAATGGCGAGCAGTAATCATCGCGCCATCATTCCTCATGCTCCAGCGCTGCACGCAATAGCTCCGAACCATAAAACGGAGTCGGCAGCTCTGCAAACCAGTGAGACAAGCGATCCGTGGCCATCATAAGCACCTGCAAGCGAGGGCTCACATTCGACAAATCTTTCTCATATCCGCTCCCAAGCTTATCAACACTCACAGCGCGTATACCATCTGCCAGCTTCTGCAAACGCGGAGCGGCGGCATCTGCACTTACCGTATCGGTGATACTCTTGCTCACCTTCAACCACTCCATCAGCAGGGGTTCCATCATCTCCGCTGTCTTCACCAGCTGTGGCAGCACTTCCGGATCTGCGGCCATACCCAAATTCTCCAGCACCTCATTCACCAAAGGCAACGCCTGTGTCAAACGAGCAGAGCCATACAAATCTACATCCTTTTCCAGCAATTTACCCCAAGCACGCAGCACACGGGATGCAGCGGGGCGCACTGTCACATGGTAGCGACGCACGCGCACGCGCAGAAGTTCATCATCATCATGATGCGGCAAAGCTTCCACCTTCTCCTGCAACGACCCCATGTATGCCGGGATATTATGAGCCATTTCTGCCGCAGCATCCGCACTGGCCTTGCTATCCACTTTTTCCAGCACCTCTGCCATGTCGCTCAAAAGCAATCCCAATTCCGTTTGCAATGCCAAATACGGAGCCAAGAGCTCTTGGTAGCGGCTATCCGGCACAAAGACGGGGGAGAGCGCAGCCACCAACTTAGAAGAGCCGAAACACGAAGTCGTAGCCAAGATGGAGCGGTCATACTCCGATAGCATCATTTCGCGAGGCATTGCATCATGCTCTTTCAGCAGATTTGCCACAATGGGCGCTGCTGCATCAGCAGATTTCTTATCCACCACAAACAAAAGAGCCTCATCCAGCAGACCCTTCTCCGTTACCTGCACACCGGGTGAGGTCTCCACCGTTTCGGCTCGCAGGGGCACTGCCGGCGTGCTCTCCTGAGCCATTGCAGCGGGAATCCACGCACACAGGGTGGCGCAGCTTGCGCCAAAAAGTCGGGGGGTATTCATCATATAATCAAATGCAGGTTCTTCAGGAAAGTAGCGCAGTGCGGCCACTTTCATCGTGGTGTATTCTAGCAAGCCACCGCCAACATTGCAAGCATGCATTCCCATCTTCTTGCGGATTTTTTTCATTTTACCAACATGTTATAGCAACTGCCATAGAATTGTCTTTACAAAGAGCGGGGAGTCAGGCATTCTTTGCCGCGTCTATGTCATTCTCTGAACTCGGAATCTGCCCGGAAATTCTTGAAGCCATCGAAGTATTGGGCTTTGAAACCCCCTCTCTCATCCAAGAGAAAGCCATTCCCCCTGCTCTGGACGGCAGCGACATTGTAGGGCTTTCTCATACCGGCTCCGGCAAGACGCTGGCTTTCAGCATCCCGGCTCTGGAATGCATCGACCCCGACATTCGCGGTGTGCAGGTGCTTTGCTTAGCACCCACTCGTGAGCTGGCTGTGCAGATTTGCCGCGAGGTCGAAAAATTAGCCTTATTCTTGGATGGCATCTCCGCCGTGCCGATTTATGGCGGGGCATCCTTTGGCCCGCAGCTGGCCGCACTGAAACGTGGTGTGCAGTTTGTTGTCGGCACCCCCGGCCGAGTCATCGACCTCATGGAACAGGGCGAACTCAACACGGACAACATCTCCATGCTCATTCTGGATGAGGCAGATGAGATGCTGGACATGGGCTTCCAAGATGACATTGACCGCGTCGTCTCCATGCTGCCGGCAGAGCGCCAAACCCTCTTCTTCTCGGCCACCATGTCCCCGGCCATTCGCTCCCTCATCAATCGCCTTTCCCAAGACCCGCTGGAAATAGCTATCGAGCGCCCCGTACTCACCGTACCCACCTGCGAGCAATCTGTGTACGAAGTAGTCTTCTCTTCCCGTATCGAGGTGCTTAGCCGCCTCATCGAAATGGGCCGCATGAAGCGTGGGCTCGTCTTCGCCAACACCAAACGTGTGGTAGACGATGTGGTGGATGGACTACTGGCCCGTGGGTATTCCGTAGACCGTCTCCACGGCGACATGCCACAAACCCTCCGCGAACGCGTAATGGATTCCTTCCGCAAGGGCAACCTCAATGTACTGGTGGCCACCGATATCGCAGCCCGTGGTTTGGATATTGACGATGTGGATATTGTGGTCAATTTTGAACTGCCCCGCGACCCGGAGGACTATGTACACCGCATCGGCCGTACTGCCCGCGCTGGCCGCAAAGGCAAGGCTGTCACCTTCATCGGCCGCCGCGATTTCTCCTTGCTCGCCCGCATCGAACGATTCATCGGCACCCGCATGATGCGCGAAAAAGTGATGACCGGCGAACAAGTGGCCCAAGCCCGCAAAGAAGCCTTGGTAGATGAAATTTTGGAGATGGCCGCCTCCGCACACGAACTGCCGGAAGAGCTGCGAGACATTGAAATGCCGGCAGAGCACCTCATGACCGCCATGTTCAACCTACTGCTGGCTCGCAATGGTGGAGAGCTGCAAGACATCCCGGAAGACCGCCCCAGCCGACATTCCCACACCCAGGAATCCGGCGCAGATAACCCTTCCCGCGATTGGAACAAGCTGGAAGATTCTGTCACACTTTTCATGAATGGTGGCAAGCTACTGGGCATCAAGCCAAAAGATATTGCAGGTCTCTTCTACAACGAAGCTGATGCTCCCAAAGGCTCCGTGGGCGATATCAAAATTTTCCTCAAACACTCACTCATCGAGGTCACTCCCGAAGTCGCCCCGCAGATTGTGGAAAAACTCTCCACCTGCATGATTTGCGGCTACGAGGTAAACGTGCGAGAAGACAAAGGACGCCCTGAAGGCGGTTCCGCCCCGGATCGCCCCGCCTACCGCGTGCGAGACCGCCGCTCCGATTCCTACCCCGGCCGAGACAGATTCCGCGAACGCAGCTTCGGTGGCAACCGCTACCGTGGCGACCGCGAGGACACCCGAGACCGCAAACCCTTCCACCGCCGGGCAGATGGCCCCGCCCCCCGAGACAAAGGAGGCGATGGCTTCTACAAGCGATTCAGCAAAAGCTACAAGGGAAGGTAATAATTTTATCATCCCCTCTAAGCACTTTTCTGGGGAAATTTTTCATTCGCGATTCTCGCCTTGATTTAACAATATTCCATTTTTGTTATAATATTTCACACTGATAACGTTACCACAAGCATCTATTTCCTTCACAGAGCGAAATAAACCATTTTTCAATTCAATTATTTTCCCGTTGGTATCGAGATAAAAAGTTTCTACATTATTTTCACTCTCACTGTATTTGTTGTAGATACCAGAAAAGGAGTAATCATTAATCGGGTTGCCATCCACCCCCAAAAGCATTAGCTTAATGATTCTACCCTTCCCATCATACTCCATGCTAATTCCGGAATAGCCCTCAGCTAACAAAATAGGATTCTCATGTAATCCTAAATACATTTTTTGTGTTTCATTATCTCTTTCATCGTAAGCACAAACATAACCGGCAAATCCTCCACGAATTAAACAAGGCTTACCATCTGCCCCAAAATAGATTCTTTTAATTTCATTGTCTCGTGCATCATACTCGCTCTGCCATCCGGCGAATCCTTCATCATCCAGATAAAGCTTTCCATCAGCATCAATATGTGAGCATTTAATTAAATTGCCTCTTTCGTTATACTCAAATTGTTGACTTTTCAACACACGATAGCCTGACTGTTCATTTATGTATTTAACTTTTGTTTTATTCCCCCTAGAATCATACTCTGATTCAATCCCTGTGTGACCATCAACAGTCAAGCTAGTCTTACCGTCTTGTCCTATGAAAACACGCTTTACTTCATTGCCTCGCGAATCGTACTCATACTTTATGCCTACATATCCAGTAGAAAGAACACAAGGCCAGTCATCCACACCGCAATATATCTCAGATATTACGTTTCCCCTCGTGTCGTACGACTTCTTTATTATAGCATACCCTTCAGCCACTAAAACAGGAGCACCATCGAGTCCACAATATGTTCGTTTCACTTCTCGACCGCGAACATCATACTCGCTCACAATGGAAGCATATTTATCTTTGCTCATGCATATATTGCCATCTTCTCCATAGAAAGTCATTTTTTCAACATTACCTTGTGCATCGCGCTCAAAAGTTTGACCAGCGTAGCCATCATTCATGACGTATGGAATCTCTCCACTCACACCTTTATATGTATTTTTTGTGACATTGCCTTGTTCATCATATTCTCGAACCCACCCAGCATAGCCATGTTTATTCAGAATAGGGGTCTCATTTTCGCCAAGTAAGACGCACTCTAAAGCATTTCCCCGAGCATCAAACTTACCTACTATTCCGGCATTACCATCATTGTGAAAAACTAATTTCTTCAAATCTTTACCGTAATACATGATTTTTTCAGGATTCCCTCGCATGTCGTATATAATTCGGCGATGCGCCACGTTCTCCTTAGTAAAACAAATATTTCCATCCTCATCCATAAATGTTCCTTTCGTTTCATTACCATTTATATCATACTCTCGCTCAAGTCGTGCAAATCCCATTTTATTTATACAAGGCAATCCATCCAACCCTATGCTTATCAACTCCTTGATATTACCAGAAGTGTCGTATGTATACAGTAATCCTGCACAACCAAAATTAGAAATGCAGTATTTTTCACCTGAGAGGTCAAGTTGCATGCTTCTAACCATGTTTCCACTCACATCATACTCCAGCGTATACCCGGCATAGCCATTCTTGTTCAGACAGGGTTCGCCATTCAAACCAAAATATAAACTCTTGGTCAAAAATCCTCTTTTATCATATGCACATTTAACATTAGCATAACCCTCTCTGAACATGCAGGGTTTACCATGAGCATCATAAAAAGAGAGACTAATGACATTCCCATTTTTCCACGTGTAAATCTCCTTCGCCACATATTCAGGTCCATCAATTGGATTATCCTTTTCATCTACATAAGTTAAACTTATTGCTAGACCATCCTCATTAAACTGAATATCATAACCAGCTGTCCCCTTATGTGCAGGAATAATCGTCCCATCGTGAGATAAATATCTTATTTTTAGAATACGCCCCTCTGCATCTCTGGTGTAACTGCGACCATACGCACCATATACATCTTGCCGCGGAAACTTTTCATCGTTTTGGAATCGCTCCGATATAATATGACCTTTTTCATCACGCACGACTTCAAAACGCTTTATATCCGGCTTCCTCGTTTCCGTTTCTAGAGTACTGGCAAACTTTACAAACGAAGAAGCAAACCCGGACCCCATGTCTAATCCTTTTTCATCTTTATTATGGAACGTGATAGTTTGCATATCCGGATAGCGGTGTGTGATTACAACGCGTCCATTAACATCCAAGAAATCACAGGAAAGCACTTTGTTTCTCCAGTAATCGTGCTCAAAACGCATAGCAACCGGGCGTTCCTCTCCCCACGCGTATTTTTCTTTTGTTAGCTTGCCAAGGGAGTTACAACACTCCACTTGTTGCACCTTGTAAAATTGTTCCGTAAACCGATAATGAATCTGCAGTGCAGCTATATCTTCTTCGTTCAGTTCGTGCAGTCCCTCCGGTGTATTGTTACGCTCCACATAATCACGATAATAATACACTTTTGGAACACAAAAATCCCACGCAAACAAACAAGACAATAATAGTAATATAGCCCCCCTAAATAAACGAATCTTCGAATAAAAGTCCTTTGGCGTTGCAATCTCTCCCACCTCTTCCATATTTCGTCTGGCTCCAAGCCCAGCATCTTTGCCACCACATCACTAAATACACGTTCCTTACCTTTTTCTACCACATCTACCGCTAGTATATCCAATTTTTTTATCATGCTAGGCATACATGATATAGGATCCACGTTATCGTTTTTACGCAATAATATAGGAATAATGCGGTGCTCATTTTCTGGGTCTAAAGAAACAAAAGTTTTAATTTCTTCATTTACCCATGACTTTCCTTCCTTATTAGGTTTTGCAGAATCCTCTGAGCAAAGAACAATTAGATATTTAGAAACTTCCAATCCGCTTCTGATTGCATCATTTAGCTTATCAATTACAAGATCTGTATGATCTCGATAAATCGGACGTAAGTTATCCGGTTTGTCTGGATATTTTCGGCAAAGCTCACTTGGCAACTTGTAATGTTCCAAAAATTGCTGCAACTCTTTTGCAAAGCATGCATCCACATGAGAATAACTAATAAAAGCAAAAAACTTATAGACTCGTACGGTTGTCATAGTTCAGTTATAAGTAAAACGGTATGTAGTCTTGCTTGCACAAAAGAACTGTGCAGAATGAAATAAATGCTATAAGTAGCGCACTAAAATAAACTCTTGTCAGTTGTAGCACTTCGTTTTTCGACTGTCAACAAAATTCTGCACAGCGTCAAAGGGGCTGTTGCAAGAACAAATACCCAATGTAAAAGGACACAATTCCCCCCCCTCAGCTCCTTCAAGGCTGCTTTGGCATCCTAGCTATATTCTCTCTTCCTCTGAGCAACACATAGCGCTTTCCCTTCACAAACGGATGGTGTTTACTTCGTGAAACGCTGGATTTTATCAAGCCCCTGATTCATGTTACGCACTAAGTGATAAGCATCGTAACAAACTTTGAAACGGTCACAAAGGCTAGACTAAGAACTTTTCATCGACCAACACGCCTTGCTCATTCTGCATCTTGGGTTTAGCAATATCATTTTCAAGTACTTCCTTATCAATGCGCTGTATAGTGGTGTAGAAAATGGAATTTTCATTTTCTAGGAACCGAGAAAGTAGCCGCATCCGTCTCCAAGTATAACCACAAGATGGGTGACAAATTTCAGGCCGCAGGGTGAGTTTTCTCTTGCAGTGGGTAGTTCTCCTGTATTGTGTCAACGAACAGCGTATAACATCCTTCCACCGCCGGGCAGATGGCCCCGCCCCCCGAGACAAAGGAGGCGATGGCTTCTACAAGCGATTCAGCAAAAGTTACAAAGGGAAGTCATAATCCCCCCGGCTAAAGCAGAAATTGCGAACCGGAGAATGCGTTGATTTCCCCCTTAGTGCGAATGTGAGCAATGCGGGTCATCGCAATGGTGGTGCATATCGGGGGGCAGCGCTTGTTCCTGCTCGCCTATGAGCTTGCCTAAGAAAAAGCCGCCAACAGCGCACAGGATGAGGATTCCGATAAAAATAAGCACTTGTTTTATCATGTTATTTTTCATTTTGTCTTAGAGGGTGAAAAGTTGAGGTGTTGGCGCAGAAAAGGAACAATATGCTCGGCGTAAAGCCAAGGTTCATGTTCGGGGTTCAGGAAGCCGTGCGCTTCATCCGGCAAAGAAAGCACCTTTACCTGCTTACCGACAGCCCGCAGATTCTTGGCCAACATTTTGGAATGCACGGGGGGGATAAGAGTATCCTTTTCCCCGTAATACAAGAGAAGAGGGTCTTGAAACTGATGCGCATGCAGAGCGGGAGAAACTGCGCGTAGGCGAGCTCTCTCGGCGGGGTCATCCCGGTCACCAATCACTATGCAGTCCTCACCGGCGTAGGGAGACTCCGCAGCATTCATCTTCTGCAAATAAAGCAACAAATCTTGCGGGCCAAATAAACTGATACCGCAAGCATAGGTGCCGGGGTAAAAACACAGCGCAGCCGTAGCGGCATAACCACCATACGAGCCACCAAAAATGGCTATGCGACCGGGTTCTGCTATCCCCTGTTCCAGCAACCAAGGTATGCAATCATTCACATCCGTCTGCATCACCCCGGTGCCCCACTGCCGATTCCCGGCATGCATAAATGACTTGCCCCAGCCGCGGGAACCGCGAAACTGCGGCTGCACCACGGCAAAACCTTGGCTCACGAGGTACTGCACCCGCCAATCGTAGCTTGCATCGGTGCGCATGCGCGGACCGCCATGCACAAACACGACAGTCGGGAATGGGCCATCCCCCTCCGGCAAGGTGTAATATACCGGTATACTCGTACCATCTGCTGCTTGGTACTCTGCAAAATGTGTTTTACGGACGGGCGGCAGGTTTTGTGGAGCCATGAGAATGCGAATGCCCTTTCCTTGCTCCCACAAGGCGTAGCTTGCCGGTGCGCCGCCCTCCTGCATCAGAAAAAAAAGCCGCCGCCCGCAGGGAGATACGGCAAGCGGTGTCACCTCGGCCGCCCCCGCCACTTCCCGGCACACGGCATCCCACGCAGGGCACGCTTTCACAGCAGTATATTCATCTGTACCCCAGCGGGCAGAGTAACCCAGTAGCTCACCATGGGGCGCAAGCAAAAAATGAACAATATCTGCCCGACCGGCCGAAGCAATCGTCGTTAACTCTCCGGTCTCCAAATGCAGGCGGCCCAGTGCTGCACCCTCCAGCCCCCTGTCATGCATCACATATACATGCTTTGCATCGGCCATGCCCAGTAGTTGAAGCCTCTCCGACGCCGCAGCCGAAAAAACAGGGTGAGGCCCGCGCCCGCCCAGCCAAGAATCCACGTGCTTGCCCCCCTTGGCATCCCAGCGAAGGGTCGCCAGTGGCTCTCCGGTAGGCGTAAAAGCCCAAGAAACGGCCCGCTCGCGGTTGGGATACAGCAGGTGCGCCCGCACCGCGCCGTCCTTCACCTGCAAACGAAACACCGGTGCAGCCCCCATGGGCTGTTCTCCCCCCAATGCTAAAAGGGAGCACTCAGACCCGGCTGCCACCTCCATCATCGGCATACACCACGCCGGCACCCCCTCGCTGCGCAATTCTTGCAAGCAGCCGCCCTCGCGGTAGAGATAAAAGCGCGTTTCCCCCGCCGCATCTGTCCCGCACAGCAGGCATCTGCCATCCTTCAGCAGAAGCACACGCGCAATGACCTGTACTCCCTCCACTCGTATCTCTTCCTTGCCTCGCTCACTCTGAATTTGCAACTCATTCTCCCGCTCCCCTGCCATGACAAAACGTAGCAATGACTCATCCCATGCCATCACCATCGGCATCCCTACATCCTGATAGCGCCGAGCCTGTCCGCTATCTGCCCAACCGGGGCAGATACAGCAGAGGAGCAGCAGAAGAAGTATACGCAGCAGCATCATATCTCATAAAAAAGAGTGGCACACACACCCGCTTACGCAGTTCTCGGCATGCCACTCTGTTACGCGTTAGTATTATCCCCTTATGCTTTAGTAGGAACCGCAACGGCCGGTGCCTTTGCACGCAAGGCAGTTGAAAGGCCCTGTGCCGCCATTGCTAAATCCGGTTCCTTTGCAGGAAATGCAACGCATCCCGTGAGCATCAAAGCTCTTGGTGTCGATTACTTCAGCAGCGGTGGAGGTGCCCATGCAGAAACCAATCGTGGTCACACATACGGCAGCAATAATAGCAATTGTCTTTTTCATTGTTTGAATCTGGTTGGTTGTTGGTCTTCATTCGCGGCTCAATGCCACACTTGTGGTTGTTTCACCGCGCCGACAAGGCTTTTATATCTCTTTTGCTATATCTTGTCAATAGTTTTTACATTATTTTCGTTTTTTTACTTCACATCGGAACTTTTATAGTACGTTTATCGCAAAAAAAAGTAGACAACGCTCTATAAATGCTTTCCACGCATGCCGATATCACATCCCCCCCGATACGAAACACAGGCCATCCCTTTCGGCAGGGCAATCAACGTTCAGATATGGCAGCCATCAGAGGCATCTTTAGTGAAAGCAATGGGGGTATGGTGGGCCGGAGCGCCAATCAATCATCCTGCAAGAGGGCGCGCATGGTGGCAAAGAAGTTTACATTTTCTTCCTCGCTGGCGGGGGTGTTCATGAGTTCATCGTAATCCACAAATTCGTAGTAACGATTGGGGATTTCCATGATAAAGCAGGAGGGGGCGCAGCGCTCTTCTTTGCCGTATTTGGAGCGTTTGGCGCAATAAGTCATGGTCAGGCGTTCGCGGGCGCGGGTGATGCCCACGTAGAACAAGCGGCGTTCTTCATCCAAGCTGCCCTCATCTACCGAGCGGGTGTGGGGGAGCAAGCCATTCTCCACCCCCACAATGTACACATGGGGGAACTCCAAGCCCTTGGCGGCATGCATGGTGATGAGGCACACCCCGCTTTTCGACTCGATATCGTCCTCCTTGCGGTCTTCATCCAGCCCAATACCAGCCAAAAAATCCGTGAGCTTGTTGCCGGGCAACCAAAATTGCCGCAGGGCGGATTTGATATCATCTATGGCCGACTGGCGGCGGTCTTTTTCCTCCTCCGTCTTGCAGTTGCGGGCAATGTACTCCTCATAGCCCGTTTCATTGAGGAAATCCTGCAAGATGTCCACAAAGGGTCGCTCGCTCTGCGCAAACTCCGTGCCGTAGCGAGTCACCAAATCCGTGAATTCATTGATGCAATTTTGCGAGCGAGTGGAACACTCGGACAGGAAAGAAATATCGCGCAGCGTGGCCCAAAGACTCTTCTTGTTGTCGCGGCTCCAGTCGATGGCGAAAGAGGCCGTCACGTCACTGATACCACGGGGCGGCGTGTTGAGCACACGTAGCACATGCAAATCTGCATCGGGATTATCCATCATTTGCAGATAGCTAATCAAATCCTTCACCTCACGGCGGTCAAAGAAACTCTTGGTGCCCACCATGCGGTAGGGGATATGGTGCTCTCGCATGGCCATTTCCAAGGCTCGGCTCTGCGCATTGGCGCGGAAAAGCACAGCAAAATCCTCCCATGCCAGTTTTTCGCTGATGCGTAGGCGCTCAATCTCCTCCGCGATGAAACCGGCCTCGTCATCCGCACCGGGCATGGCCATGAGACGCACAGGGTATTTGCCATCCTTATTGGTGCGCAGAGTCTTTTCGCGGCGGCCCACATTGTTGCGAATGACCACATTAGCGCAATCCAGCACCTGCTTGGTGCAGCGGTAGTTCTCCTCCAGTTTGATGACGGTGGGGTTCGGGAAAAAGCTCTCGAAATCCAAGATGTTGGAAATCTGCGCGCCGCGCCAGCCGTAGATGGATTGGTCGTCATCCCCCACCACACATACATTGTGCTCCGGCCCCACAAGTTGGTTCAGCAGGCTCATTTGCAGCGAGTTCGTATCCTGGAACTCATCCACCGTGATGAAGGAGAAACGCCGGTTCCATTTATCATGCACATCCGGGTAGCAGCGCAGCAGACGCTCCGTCAGAATCAGCAAATCATCAAAATCCACTGCATTTTGCGCCTTGAGCTGGCGCTGGTACGCCCCGGCCACGGCCGAAATGAGCGTATCTTCAATCTCTTTGTAGCTCAGCCCCTTGTTACGCACGCGCGACAACTCGTTGATGACCTGTGCGGGCTCCAACTTCTCACGCCGCGCGCCGTACTCCATGATGAGCCGCTTCAGCATGCCGGATTGGTCGCTCCCGGTGTAGATGGAGAAGTTCTCCTTGTAGCCCAAGCGGCCTATATCCTGCCGCAGGATGCGCACACAGAGCGAATGGAAAGTACACACCGTCATCTGGCGGGCGGCCTTGCGATCCACCAGCCCCGCCACACGCTCTGCCATTTCGTTGGCGGCTTTGTTGGTGAAGGTTAGCGCGAGAATACCTCGGGGGTTAATCCCCTTCTCTATCATATTGGCAATGCGGCAAGTCACCGTGCGGGTTTTGCCCGTACCGGCACCGGCAAGGATGAGCACCGGTCCGCACAAGGTCTGCACGGCCTGACGCTGGGCTGCATTCAAGCTGTTGATGTCGAACTTCTCTGCCATGCCGCCTCAGCCGTTTTGCTTTTCGTAGAGCACCAGCTCAAAACCTTCGAAACGCTCTACCACCGTGCGCTTGGTAAACAGCTCCGCAAAGGGCGGGAACCAGGTATCGGCCTCAAACTCTCCTGCCACTTCCGATACATACAGCCGCTGCATCTTCGGCAACATCATGCCGTATATCTGAGCCCCGCCTATCACCATCACCTCGGCATCCTGCAGCTCCATCTGCTCCAGCTCTGCCACATCGTGAATCACCATAGCACCCTCTGCCTTGTACCCTGCATCGCGGGTGAGCACAATGTTCTGGCGGCCAGGCAGCGGGCGCCCTAGGCTCTCCCACGTCTTGCGCCCCATCAGGATAGGATGCCCCATGGTAAGCCGCTTAAACACGCGCATATCCTCCGGCAAACGCCAAGGAATTGAATTGCGGATGCCGATGGCGCGGTCTGCCGCCATGGCCACTACACCGGTATAGCTGATACTCATACGGAAATAGGAGCCTTAATGTGCGGGTGCGGGTCGTAGTTTTCCAGCGTGAAATCGCTGTAATCAAAGCCGTCAATTTCGCGGATGTCGGGGTTCAGGCGCATCGTAGGCAGCGCGCGCGGCGCGCGGCTCAGCTGCAGCTTGGCCTGCTCAATGTGGTTGCGGTACAAATGCAAATCACCAAAGGTGTGTACAAACTCCCGCGCCTCATAGCCACAAACCTGCGCCATCATCAGCAGCAGCAAGGAATAGCTGGCAATATTGAACGGCACCCCCAAGAACAAATCGCAGCTGCGCTGATACAACTGCAGGCTCAGCCCATGCTTCTCGCCCTCCTTCTGCGCGGGTATCACGCAGAACTGGAAAAGACAGTGGCAAGGCGGCAGCGCCATGCTATCCACCTCTGCCACGTTCCAGGCAGATACAATATGGCGGCGGCTCCACGGGTTATTCTTCAGCGAATCCACCAACTTGGCAATCTGGTCGATGCTTCCTCCCTGCCCATCCGGCCACTTGCGCCATTGCGAGCCATACACCGGCCCCAAGTCGCCGTTCTCATCGGCCCACTCGTCCCAAATGCTCACGCCGTTCTCCTGCAAGTAGCGCACATTCGTGCTACCCTTCAGGAACCACAGCAGCTCATAGATGATGGAGCGCAAGTGCAGCTTCTTCGTGGTCAGGCACGGAAAACCATCCCGCAAATCAAAGCGAGTCTGGCGCCCGAACACGCCTACCGTGCCCGTGCCGGTGCGGTCCTCGCGACCCACACCGTTCGTCAGCACATCATCAAGCAGTTCCAAGTACTGTCTCATGGCCTCGCTCTCACAGGGCAAGAGCCTCGCGTATCTGCAGAGCGTACATCTCTGCCTTCTGCGCAAAACTCATCTCAGGGTTCTTGTACAATATGCCACGGGATACATTGATGACCGGCGGAGCCACACGCGTGCCACCCGTCAGCGCAGACAAATCACCACCCTGCGCCCCCAATCCGGGAATCAGCAGCGGGGCATCCGGCAGCTCCGCCAGCAGCTCACCGCTCGCATTCGTGAGCCCCACTACCATGCCTACCTCCGTAGCGGCACCTTCCTCACGGGCGCGGGTCACCATATCACCCACCAGCTGGTACACCTTGCGCCCATTCGCAAGCACCTGGCGCTCAATGTCCGCAGATCCCGCATTAGAGGTCACTGCCAGCAGATACACAGCCTTGCCGGGGCGATCCAAAAACGGCTCCAAAATATCATAACCCATGAAAGGGTTGAGCGTCACCGCATCCACATTCACCATGTGCTCAAAATAAGCCTGCGCGTAGTACTTCTGAGTCTCGCCAATATCTCCGCGCTTCGCGTCCAATATCACAGGAATATCCGCAGGCATATCCGGCAGCAAATCCTCCAGCACCTTCAGCCCCGGCAGCCCCATCGCCTCGAAATAGGCGATATTCGGCTTGTATGCCGCGGCATACGGAGCCGTCTCCTCCACCACGCGGCGCAGCCATGCTGCCAGTTCGCCCATGTTATCGCTCTGCGGGCGCGGGTCCAACCCCACACACAAAGCCGACCGCGTTGCCCTTATCCTTGCCTGCAATTTTTCTGAAAATTTCATCACGCCCCCATCCTACCACACCCCCGCCCGCTTGCCAAGCGAGAACTCTGCTCTTTTCCTCATTATCTACGCAGCGCGCATTGCATTCGGCGCCTCAACATGCTACAATCCGGCAACGCATTATTCCTCTACATGCTCTCCTTTCTTCAAAAATACTTTCACCGCCGCAAAGAGCGTGCCGAGCGTCACCAGCGGTGGAAGTGCTGGTTGCGCGAGCTGAAACTCCGTACCGATGAGCAATTTCAACGCTGTTGGGCCGATACCCCCTTAACCCCGACTCAACGCCACTCCATAGAGGACATTGCCCGCATCATGGAGCTTCCCTCTCCGCACCTTTTCCCGGCAGATGATATTTTCCTCATCCTCTACAACACCCACGCCGATTTCCGTGATGTCGAGGCCATGCAGGCCATCGAAAAGCACCTGCACATCAACTTCCCCTCCGTCTATGAACAACACCACCAACAGAGCCTCACTCTCGCGGAGTTCCTGAAAGGCTGACGCCAGGTGGCTTCTCTTTATTGCGACAGCACACACACTATTGCCGGGGGGCTCATCGCAAACACTAGTTGAATCAATTTCTGAAGTTCCGCATACTGTCTGTACTCATCCAGCAGAATACCTATTTGTGAGCCTCTCAATAATATAGGCGCAATCAACGACTTGAATTCCTTGGGCACTACCATCCACCTATATGGTGTGCCATCCTTTACAAAAACGTTGCCGACTGCATCCATTTTCCCGTGAGGTTTTCGCGATGCAAGCGTCTGAGCTTTGATGTGTGACTGACCTTTTGAATCGCGGCTGCAAATCACAATATAATCATCCTTATCACATACGAACACCCGCATAAGCTTGCAGTCATTTTGATTATACCCATTAGACTTTAACCCATTATACCTCAATTTATCCTTAAAAAGCTCTAATGGACTCATAATGTTTATATGTCCGTTATCATAGCAAAATAGGAGTCTCGATTGCTTATTATAATGCCACGGATACGTGGGTATATTGTAAGTCACCCCTTCATACTCTCGTCTCTCCCTATCTCGAGAAACTTTGCCATCCTGATACAAGACAATCCATCTCACGGTCTGCGTCTTCATGAGATTCATTGCCTCTACACGCTTAGCGTAAATTCGCATCGCCTTTTCTATCGTCATTCCTTGGTGCATGCTCATTACCACCTTATCCATTTCTTCCATTTCTCAACTAAGCAAACCCACCAGCTACGCTTTTCTTCTACCCTTTCACTCACCAAATGCACACTTTGAGAAAGAGCATCAGTTACTACTTCATGCCCGCTTTCATGCGTATCGTTCACTTCCAACGGCAACACATCCCGACCCCAAACCATACATCTCGCCGCAACGTTCTCAGGCTCAATCTCCTTAGCACCCCATAATCCTATCAATCTTTTAGCATGTTGATGACCTCTCGCTGAAGCCGCCTCCAAACAAATTTTCGCCAAACGATACTGAAAAAATGGTTGCAATCGCTCAACTTGTTCCACAATCTGCTCATATGTCAATACCATCGTTCCCTCCACATCCTTTTTTGCAGTCAAAGCAGGAGAAATCGATTCCGGATTGCCGATTTCATCCTCATTTTTCCATCTTTTCAACTGTTCTTTCGCCCAGTGATGCCGCTTCTTTGCTGCTTGCTGCAACCATTTGATGCCTTCATTTACATAGAACATCCCCAAACCATACATTGCATCAAGATCTCCGGCTCCGGCCTTTTGCTTCATCTCATTCAATGCCTTCTTTTTCTCCTGTTTCTGATTCTTCGCAGTCTTGGAAGCAGATGCAACGGCTTCGCTCTTTTCAGCGCTATTTCCAGCTAGCGTGGGTTTATTCATTTTCGCTTGTTGCTCCTGTCGCTCTCTCCCCATATCTTCTTTCCTTACTGAAAGTTGTACGCAAATGGCCTTATCCTCTCGCGGTATGGAAAAAGTTGAAGCTATTTTGGGTAACTCCTCAACAATTTGAGATTCTTTCAATCGTTGCTCCATTTCCCGAATGTCTCTATTCGTCAAAGATTCCCTTTCTTGTTTGCTTTGTACTCGCTGCAAACTGCGACTTGCTCGCGGATGCTTGTTTCTTACCGCAACCAGATACCATACTTCTGCACCTCTTAAATCATTTTTTCGCTCACATGATACTCCTTTTGCCATAGCCTCTCGGGCTTTGGCAGAGATGTAAACCGATTGAACGTTTTTGCTCATAGACCGCCGCTTGGGCAAGATTAACTCATAGCTCTGACCTTTGCTTCAATGAACGCTATTTCTTTATCATCAAGCTTATATTTATGATAAAGTTGAGCATCTATTTCTGTTGTTGATTTATCCCAATCAATATCGCTATTGTGAGTAAAATCCTGCATGGGCACGTTTGCCCACGTATCTCGAGGATTATGTTGGGTGACTTTTAATGTACCCAACATGGTTCGTGCAAATTTGGTACATATATACTTTCGGCAATTCTCAGCTTCAGTCTCATTTGTAAATTGACCAATGCTTAAAAATGTATCTGTATGCCCGATTAAGGGCTGCCCGATTAAGGGCGTACTCAACACCTCGCCTATTGCTCCAGATCCGTTTGCTTCCGGCACAAGAACATTGTAGGTCATCAAATATGGTGTATCTTCCACATATTCTTTATTTATCCATCTATACACACGCTTGTTTTTAATCAGTCCGAGCATTTCAATATAACCATCTGATTCAGTTTTATCCATCACAAAAACTTCATTGAGCAAGCTCAATGACTTAGATGTTATTTTCGATGCCGTTCCACTTCCTTGAACATCATAAACTCTTGGATGCTCATCAAATAAGATATTCGAGAATTTATATAAGCCTTGAGAAGAAATCAAACTTGCAAATTCACCCGTTACGAAGTTTACATCATTACGAACTTTTTGTAACACAGAACGAAGTTCTTCGAACTCAGAAAAAAAAGCAATCTTTCCAAAATTACATTTAGCGTCGCGATAAGTCATTACAACTCCTCCTTTTATATCTACAGTTGGAAAAACGTCTGCTGACTTTTGGAAAAACTTTGCAACCATAAAATGCTCATCATTTAGCATTTTATCCATCCATTCTTTGGGGGTTTGCCCAGCCCTAGCCAAAAAGCGGGCTGGTGTAATGAGCGAAACTTTGTCTGCCAATTTGAAAGCAATATCATAAAACAAATGATAAACAGGGCTCTTACGAGTGCTTATACCTTCTTCCTGATAAGGCGGATTTCCCACAACTGCTTTAAATTTCATATTATCATCGAAGTTAGATTTCCAATAAGCATGGCCTTTGACCACCTTTGCCACAAAATTAGCAGATTTGTTTTTGATTTGGTTGATTAGGTCTTCAAAATAGCGGGCATTGACCCGCCCGGGGCGGAATCCCATAAGGGTACGGCGGGTGATAGACTTCGCCATAGGCGTTTTGCAAATGACGAAGATATTTTCTCGCACCGTCTTATCCCATAGCTCTTGGTGTTCTGCCAAAGATTCAGGTGGTATAAGCGCCTCCTTAACACGGCGGCGGTAGATATTGTAGGTCAGATACAAAGGATATAAACCGGACTTAGAATTGATTTCCAACAGGCGAGAGGTCTGAGCAAAAACACACGCCGTCACACCTTCCCTTTCCACCAAGCGGGGCTCCTCCAACTCCGCAGAAAAGTCCTCATTAAAGAAAGAGAATCCTCCCAAAGTTTCCGACATATGCATATTGACAACCCGCCAAGGAGTAAGCACCGTTTCTTTATCGGGGTTACGGAACGTGGCAAAAATGGAAGCAATACGGGATATTCTATCCTCAATGCTCAGCTTATCTGCCGCGCGCGCCATGGCACGAATTCTTTTGGCTGCTGCAGAGAAAATCTCCGCATCATAAAAGCGTTTGAACTTGTTGAACTCATGCTTAGTCACGCCACGAGGCATAAATTCCTCCCATGATAAGGGGTCAACTAGGGATGTAAAATTGTCAATCGTCAGTTCTTGTTCTTCATTGACAATTTCAGCACCATAAATAAGCAGAGGCATACGGATGGAAATGCCGCGCAAGATGGAAATAGCATTTTGTTTTTTCTTGGCTTTTTCTTTGAGTTCTGCCAATCTCTTTAATTCCGCTTCCGAACGTTCTTTTTTCGGTTTTTTCTCTAGTTTTTCCTTTTCCTCATATTCCTCATTGGTAAGGCCTTGATTGTTGATATCAATCTTATCCGTTTTAGGCATGGCCTTGGTTGTACCAATAATTCTTTGCAGGTTTTCAAAATCTTTCAGGTCACCATCTTGCAACTTCATCAAGCCATCATTATAGAGAGAAGCATCTTCAAACCCGTTTCGAACAACACGCTCCACATAAGCTTTTTTGAGCTGCTGAAGCATGCGGGTCTCATTCATCTGCACCATCCTGCTACCGGAACAGGCAATGACAGGGCAGAAATTGAGAAACTCGCCCAAAGCACGTTTCCGGGATTCGTCAGCCTTGCCGGGTTTTACAGAGATTTTCGGCACAGTGGCCAAAACTTGCAAGGTGCGGTCGGGGGCAAAATCGAACACATAGCAGTTTTCTTTCATTCTGCCGTTGATTGTGGCGGGCGTTTGCACCCGGAATATTGTCTGCATGTATGCTTTTGCAGAAGTATTATAACTACCGGACAGCATGAAAACACCCATCCAGGCCGGCACGGAAACACCCGTTGTAAGTCGACCACACGAAAGAGTGATTGTCCAAGTTTCATCCGGATTATCCCCAATAGCTTCATTCACCCTTTCCAACGCTTCGCCTCCTTCTGCATCGTCATCACCATCACCGGCGACATTCACAACCTGAAAGCGGCTAAAAACAGAATGCGTCTGCAACATTTTGCTGAGCGCCTTAGCCGCTTTGACACCGGGAAGGACCCATAAAGTATGGCGGAAGAGGGAACGAAACTCATCTGTTGAAAAAGGATACTGATTATGCGAATCTGGCTTTACCAACAAATCCAAAAAGGAGCGAACGGCAGACTCATGCACAAATAAGCCGCGAGCATCAACCCGAAAGAACTCTCGGAAATTGAAAGCCACGTCTTCGTCTGCAAATTCTGTCAGAGCTTCGCCAAGATTGTAGGTAAAAATGTTCAGCTTGGGCAAACAGGCATAGGGATTTGGGTCACCAAAATGCAAAAGATCCCACTGAGCTTTTGCCTTTTGCTCCATGATGTAATCCCACGTATAGATGTCCTCTTCCCGATAATCATCGTACAGATTGTAGGCGGTACCGGACAACTCTAACACTTTTGTGTTTTTCTTAATCAACTCCGCTAAAACAGCCTGTCCGCGCTTGGTCTGTGTTCCTTCGTGAGCTTCATCAATAATCACCAAATCCCAATTAGTAGAAAAAAGCTCATCGTTTTTCTCAAATTTTCCACCGACAGACCCCGAACCACGCAAATCTTGCATGGAGGCAAAATACACGTAGCAATCACCTTGAGCACTGTGCCGCTCCAAGTTCGCAAAAGAATCCCCCTTTCCTTTCGAGCCGTATCTATACTCGGGGCTGTCATAAAAAATCTTTTGAAAATCCTCGAACCAAGCTTGGTCAACAACCGGCCGGTGCGTCAGAATAAGAGTTCGCTTACATTGGCGTTCTTTGATAACTTGCAAGGCTGAAAGCGTTTTACCAAACCGCATTTTGGCATCCCACAGCACTTTAGAACTGAC
This sequence comes from Akkermansia sp., assembly GCA_017398355.1. Lineage (GTDB taxonomy): Bacteria > Verrucomicrobiota > Verrucomicrobiia > Verrucomicrobiales > Akkermansiaceae > Akkermansia. The sequence continues at coordinate 42,473 of JAFQGD010000058.1, forward strand.
TTTGAAGCGCTTAAGAGTCATATCTATCGCCTCTCTTTGTTCCGGGCGAAAAACAATGGGAGATTGCTGTTGTGTTACTTCGTTAGCAGCCAGAGATTCACGGCCATCTTTAAGCGCTTTGATGGCTCGTTTTACCGTTCCCAAATCAGTTTCAAACCATTCTACGCCTTGGGTGTTCAGATTCTTAAATTTTTTACGGCTGACACCGGAGCGCTGCAAGACTTGGTGCACTTCCTTATCATTAAATGAGCCAAAAACAAGGCCACGTCTATACAGAGCAGTCTCCGTATACAATAATTCATACGGAACGGCAGCAGTACGGGTATATTCATCAATTCGCTTGCGCGCCGCACGGTTCAATATGGAATTGTTGGGAGCAAGGGAAAATGCGTCTACTCCAGAATCATCAAAGGTTGTCTCACCTATCTTAAGACACCCTTCGTGCAATGCATCATTGATTCGGAAAACATAAATCAATGATGCTTTCGGAAGCTCAAAGTATTTATTCATGAATTACGCAGGTGATAAAATGTCAACAAAAGAAACGATTTGCTTTCCTTTTGGTTTGCTCCAATCCTTAATCAAACACTTAATTCCGTTATGTAGTGCTATGTTTCCGGATTTGCAACCTTCGCACGGAATGAAGTGCGTTTCGCCAAATAAATCCGGAGATGTTTCTCGCTCAACACATGAGTGTGGAACAACGCCTTTGAGCCCATCCATCTGCCATACGTTCCACGAAATGATGTAGGCTATATATTTCATGGACTTTAGGACAGGTAATCGGCCAAACTTTGCCTGATAATACTCAATGAAACTCATTAACATGGCTTCACGAGCCAACAACAAATTATCCCCCTGCCATTCATAAGCATAGGTACTTTTGTATGCAGCTTGGGCGCCTTTCAACCATTCACCGCTGTACGTCGTATTTTCACTTACTACTCTTAGTTTTCTATCCAGAATACCTATCCTACGTTGAAGAGGTATAAACTCACCGGTTGTTGTGTCGTACCTGCTCGCAATGTAAGGAGCTTCGCCACATGTAATTTCCAGGCGCTTGTCGCAAACATAATCCTTCCATGTTCTCCCAATCGGAAAGGTGATTTTCTCTGTGTTCTCCTGCCACGTATGCCCCCCTTCTGGTGTGTTGATTTCTTTGTTAAACACTTCGGAACGGCCAAACCAGACTTCATCTATCAGGTTGTTCTGTGCATTACACATCCACGAAGGGGTAAAAACCTCTGCCATGCTACGAATGCGCTCTACCTGGGTCTCTCTGTCCTTAACCACCCTAGGCATGATGACAGAGCCATTTTTTCCCGAAATACATCGTGGCGTGATTTGGTCAAAATAACAGAATCCGCTACCGCAACTTTCATAATCATGTGTTGCCCAAAAAATGTTCCTTTTCTTACCGGAACGTATGGCATGATTAACCAGCAAAACATCCAGCAGCTCTTTTGAAATCTGCCGTATGAGGTTTTCTGGGATGTCTGCTTGGGGTATCTGCATCACACCCCAGAAGCATACATCTTTCTTAATACTTAATCCTTTGTTAAATAAGGTCTTACATTACTTTTATCACAAAAAAAGGGGGACACAACTCGCAAACATCCCTGTAGTTCTTGCTCTGTCCCCGTAAAAGTATTATCGTAATTTCAAGTTTTTATGAACAAAAACAGATAAAATTTGCTTGATTCATCCTTAAGAAAGATTAAAACACACAACACCATGAAACAGAACAAATTAGCAAAAGAGTTAATGAAAGGGAGCCGCTTGACGCAGAGTGATGCAGCGCGGTTGGTATTGGAGAGCATTGAGCTGCTGGGGAAGCGGGCGAAGGGGCTTCAGAGGGAAGCCTTAATGAACTTGCTGCGGCGGGTGATGCAGGAGGGGGTGCGGGCGGTGGAAGCGGCAGAGCATACGGTGACGCTGCGGGAGGCGGCGTGGGCCAGTGTGGAGGCGCGCAAGGATTTGAGGCCAACGAGTTGCAGGGATTTGCGGCACTATGTGCGAAGGCTGCTGCGGGTGGAGGGCGCGGGCGACATGCTGCTGCGCACGATGCGAGTGGCAGATTGCAAGCGGCTGCTGGCGGCGGCGTTCGGGAGCTGTGCCAGCAGTTATAAGAAAGGGCGGGCGGTGCTGAGCAGTGTGTTTTCCTACGGTATGCGGCAGGAATGGTGCGATGCGAACCCGGTAGCGCGGATTGATGTGCCGCGCGTAGTGGAAAAGCCGATTGTGCCGCTGACCCCGGAGGAGGTGCAGAGCCTGAAAGATGCGGCAGAAAAACCCAAACACCGCGCCATGCGCTTTTCCCTGCGGTTGATGCTCTACGGTGGTATCCGCCCCACGGAGGTGAGCCGGTTAAAACCGGATGATTTTCATTGGGAGGAGGGACAAGTCATCATCCGCCCGACGGCAAGCAAGACGGGTGGAGGCCGAGCGGTGCCTTTGCAAGGGATGCGGGGGCTACGCCGAAGCGAGCGCACTATTCCCCGAAATTGGCTGCGGCGGTGGCAGGCATTGCGGCGAGATGCCGGATTCCGCCGCAGCAGCTGGGTGCCGGATGTGTGCCGACACACTTTTGCCACTTACTACGCGGCTGAGCATAAAGATTTGCCGCAGTTACAAATGATTATGGGGCACCGGGATGTTAGCTTGCTGCGCACCCGCTACGTGTGCCCGGTATCGCAACGAGACAGCCGACAATTTTGGGGTACGGCCAATCAATAAGCATAGGAACGAACGCAAAAGAAAGAATGCAAAAAAACGCGTGGCGCACGGGAGGATGTGCGCCACGCGGAAAGGGTTGGGAGTGAGTTATTGAATGATGATTAGTAGTTGAGCTCGCCGGAGAGCACCATTTTTTCGAATTCATCGAGACGCACGACCTGGCCGGTGCGGCGAGCATGTTCCACGGCGAATGCGATGACGTGGGAATGGGCAGAAGCCTCGATGGGGGTGGTCATGAGGGTGGTGTCTGCCACGGTGCGCATGTCATCATAAAGGTTGTTGACGAGCCCCCAGTCGCCACCGCCGTGGCCGGCATAGCCACCGGCGCGCTCCTCTACCTCCACTTGGCGGATTTTTTTGGAGAAGTGCTCCGTGATGGTGATTTCGCCAGGGCCGTTTTCCTTGTAGAAAGCGCCGGCGCGGAGCTTGGCTTTGGTGCCGTAGATTTCGATGTGGCGACCTTCTTCGAAAGCAGTCATGGTGAAAGTACCGGTAATACCGCCCTTGAAGTTCATAATGGCAACTTGGTGATCGGGCTGGTCATTGTCTTCGCACTGGAAGGCATCGCGCCCCCAGCGGGAGGTTTTGAGCCATTCCATAATATCCTCGTCGGAAGCGGTATCAACACCATCCATCACCATGCGCAGCCAGCGGCGGCAGGATTCATCGGTGATGTATTTGCGGGCATCCCAGGGGTCTTCGCCAATGGGGCCGGTCCAATCGGTACAGCGCTCGGGGCGGGGTTCAGTGAGAGTTTCCTTGCGGAAGAAGGAGAGTTCACCAAAGCTGGAGACTTGCTCGCAGGGGCGCTCCAGGAGCCAATGGAGGATATCCATATCATGGCAGCACTTGGCCACAATCATGGGGGTGGAGGTGCGGCTGTTACCCCAGTGCCCACGGACAAAGGAGTGGCCGAAATGCCACGCGCCTACGCCTTCGTTGGCGTTGAAGGTCATGATATCGCCCAGCTCACCGCTGCGGATGATATTGCGGATGGTGTTGTAGAAGGGGGTGTAGCGCAACACATGGCAAATGGCCACGCGGCGGCCCAGTTTGGCGGCCAAATCGCGGAGTTCAAGCGCTTCTCGCAAAGTTTTTGCAATGGGCTTTTCAAGCAGCACATCATAGCCAAGCTCCAAGGCTTTTTTGCAGGGTTCAAAGTGGTAGTCATCCTGCGTGCCGATGATGACCATATCTGCCATTTTGGGCTGCGAGAGGAATTCCTCTGCATCCTTAAAGATGCGTACATCTGCACGTTCGGATTCGGGGGCAAAATCGCGCACCTGTTCGGCGCGCACGCGCACAGGGTCTGCAGCAGCCACGATGCGGAAGCGGTCTGGGTATTCCATGGCCAATTTCATGTAAGTCCGCGTACGGGAGCCGCAGCCAATACCGGCGATAGTCATTCGGGGAGCATTCATTGCTATAATCACACTTTCTGTTGCTGGGAGTTTTTGCAAGGCAAAAACTGCCGCGCTAGTTTATCCCAAACGCGGGTATTATCAAGTCTTTTTTACGCAAACAAACAACAAAAGAGTCCCTTTGATGGGACGAGCGGGGTTTTCTTCTATACAAAAAAATCATGGGCGCTTGACGAGGGAGTATTCGTATGGTAGATTGCAGCACACCGTCGCTTTTCACCCCTCAGTTTTCTGCATACTATGTTCATGAAAGCCACTATCTTACTGGGTTGTTTGCTGTTTTTGATTGTGGCATGCAGCATGATTGTGACACTGCGCATGCGCTGGTGGTGGAAGGCGCTGCTGTGCATCCTTCCCGGAGTCGTTGCCTTCAAGTTTCAGATACTGTATGGGATATGGGGCGGTCATTTTTTTCGTCCGGCGGTGCCGGTATGGTTGGAGCTGGTGAGTAATTGGCTCTACATGAGCATGCTGTTGCTTGCGGTGCTGCTGCTCGTGTGGGAAATAGGCTTCCTGCCGTTGCGTTTCATCCTGCGTAAGAGGTGGCATATAGCGTGGCGAACTATCCACAACGGCTTCAATCTTGCGCTCCTGCTGGGAGGATTGCTCACAACAGCTTGGGGCATGTACCAAGCCTTTGCCGCCCCGCAAGTGCGGGAAATCGCCATTCGACTCCCCCAATTGCAGCAGCCGGTGCGCTTGGCTATGCTCACGGATTTACACGCCGACCGCTACAAACAAGCCCCTTTCTTCCGGGAGGTGGTGGCACGCACCAATGCGCTGCATGCGGATGCTGTGGTCATCACCGGCGATTTTGAGGATGGCGCGCTGAGTGAGTTGGCCCCCGCCCTGCTCCCGCTGCGCGATTTGCGCTCCCGCTGGGGCACCTTTGCGGTAGATGGCAACCACGATTACTTCTCCGGGCATGAGGCTTGGCAACGCTACCTCACCCGCCTAGGTATACGCTTTCTGAACAATGAACATGTGTTGCCGGGGCCAGGCTACATCGTACTGGCCGGGGTGACGGACCCCGCCGCAACGCGCGACCGGTGTGCCCCGCCCAACATACGCCAAGCCCTTGCCGGGGCGCCTGCCCACAAGCCGATTGTGCTGCTCTGCCACCAGCCCAAATTGGCACCCCAAGCAGCCCAAGCCGGGGTGGCATTGCAGCTATCCGGGCACACGCATGGTGGCCACGCACCCGGCCTGCGCTGCCTGATCGCCCATTTTAATGCCGGCCTCGCCCAAGGAATCTACCGCTTGGGCAACACTCAGGTCTATGTTTCCAACGGCACTTCTCTTTGGTCCGGGTTTCCCCTGCGCCTCTTCACCCCGGCAGAAATAACCCTCATCCACCTGCTGCCGGCCGATACGCATTAAGCCCCCGAGTTTATGCAGCAAGCCACACTTGACGCGTGCGCGGGTGTGTGGTAGAGTGACCGGAGAAAAGCACCATGGCGGATTCTCTTTATACCAGAATGGCGGATACCCCCGTCACAAGTTACGATTTATCGCTACGCCCCCCGGCGTTTAGTGAGTTTTGCGGGCAGGAAAAGGTAAAAGAGCGCCTATTGCTCATGGTAGAAGCCGCCAAAATGCGTGGGGATGTCCTGGATCACGTACTCTTGAGTGGCCCTCCCGGACTCGGCAAAACCACCCTTGCCAACATTATTGCCAATGCTGTAGGACACAGGCTACACACCACCTCTGGTCCGCAAATTGAAAAAGCGGGCGATTTGGCCGGCATTTTGACCAATGTGGAAAAGGGGGATGTACTCTTTATTGATGAGATACACCGCCTGCACCCGGCTATCGAGGAATACTTGTACCCGGCAATGGAAGATTTCCGCTTGGATATCATCATTGACCAAGGCCCCAATGCCCGCTCTATCCAGCTGAATCTGCCCAAGTTCACCTTAGTGGGGGCAACAACCCGCGCCGGCATGCTGACCGGGCCACTGCGCTCGCGATTTGGGCTCGTCAACCGCTTGGATTATTACTCCGTGGATGAATTGTGCCAGATTTTGCAACGTTCTGCCGGGCTGCTGGACATTGAGCTTGAGCGCGGAGGCGCCGTAGGCATAGCACGCCGCTCACGAGGTACACCCCGAGTAGCCAATGCCCTGCTGCGCTGGGTGCGAGACTACGCGCAGGTGAAGGCAGATGGACGCATCACCGACAATGTGGCAGAAGCGGCCCTGAGCATGATAGATATAGACGAGGATGGCTTGGACGAGATGGATAAGCGCTTGCTGGAGACGATGATATACAAATTCAACGGCGGCCCGGTGGGCTTGGCCTCCCTTGCCGTAGCAGTGGGGGAAGACGAATCCACCATTGAGGATGTACACGAACCTTTCCTCATCATGCAAGGCTATATTAAACGCACACCGCGGGGGCGCGAAGCCATGCCCGCGGCCTATCACAAAATTGGTGCCGCGCCCGCTTCCGGGCAGGCAGAACTCCTGCTCTGACCGTTTTTTCTCATGAAGCACATCATCTTTTTTCTGTCAGTTACCCTTTGCTTGCTGATGAGTGGCTGCGTGCAGCAGCAGATGCAAAAGCAAGCCCATGTCTCCAACGTGGTGGTGCTGGATATCGGCCACTATTACCACCCGGAACGCGGGGGGCAAGGCGCCCGCACACCCGATGCGAAGTACGGCATGATTGAGGAAACGGAATTTTGGTACCGCTATGCCGGGTATGTTAAAAAGGTGATTGAACAAGCCGGCTACCAGTGTATCATCTGCAACCGTGGCAGCATGCCGACTGATGCCAAACTGGCCGCGGCCGCAAAAAAAAGCGGTGTCGTACACATCAAATCCCCCATTCCCACCGCTATCTATCGCTCCAAACACCACCCCAACCGAGTGGCCGTAGGCATGCTGAGCGCCGATTTCGCGCTGGATCAACGCCCCGGTGCTGTCGTATTCCTGCACCATAACAGCAACTCCGCCAAGTGGCTCGTTTCCAACAAGGGAGCATTCTATTGCAACGACCGTGGGGTAAAACTGGCTACTACAATGGCACAGGTTATGAACCGCGATGTGCTGGACCACGGCATGCCCAACGGCGGCGCACCCTGTGGTGTCGTGGTGCGCACAGATGGCCGCAAAGGCGGTGGCGATTGGCTCAACACCTGCAATGAGTCCTATGTGCCGGCCGTCATCACAGAAGTCGCTTTCCTCTCCAACCCCGAGCACGCTCAATACCTCTCCAAACACACCAACGCCATCCATTTTGCCGAAGCTGTCGGCCGCGGTGTGGTGGAATTCATGAAAAACCGCTGAACCATCAGCAGGAAATATCCCGCTCCATGGCATCGAGGAGACGGCAAACCCGCTCACCGGGTAAATTGCCCAGCTCCATACCGCGCATGACGTAGGCGAAGGAGAGCCCCGTGGCGGGCACAGCCAGCCCCAAAGAACCACCGGCCCCGGCGTGGCCAAAGCCACCGTGCGGGAAGAAGCGGGCGGGCTCGCACATCGCGCCGCAGGTGAATGAGGTGGGCTCCAGCAGTGTTAAATCCATGCCGCTGCATTGGGGTGTGCTCATCCATTCGCACACCTCGGGGGCAAAGGGAGATGAGCCGCCCCAACCAAGCAAGGCCTGGTAAAAGCAGGCAAGGCCACGGGCAGAAGCCACACCACCCTTGGCCGGGGAGGCAGCTTGCCACGCAGCGGGGGTATTCATCTCGCGTGCGGAGCCGAAACCAATAATACTGTGGAATGCGCGGTGCACAGTGCTTGTTTCATCAAAATACGCGCGGTAGAAGGGAGTGCGCGGCATACTGCCCAGCATGCGGGCCGTGCGCAGATGCGCCACGCGGGAATACGCAGACTCCGGCACATGGCCTATGTAAAACTCCAACCCCAACGGTGCTCGCACATGCTGCTCCCAAAAATCCCCCACGCGCATGCCGGTAAGCTCCAGCATCAGAATATCCACCATGGGACCAAAGGTCTGCGGGTGGTAGCCATGCTGTGGTGGCAGCCAATGCGGGCGGCTGTGTTCAATCGCGCGGCGGCAGGCCACCAAGTCTTCGAGCGGAGCGGGTTCTGCCAAGGCCGCCAAGCCCACTTGGTGCGATAACAACTGGGCTATGGTACACCGGGGCAAGGGGAACTGCGGCCACAAATCGCCCACTTCCAGCTCCGGGCCGCGGCAGCAGTTATACAGGGCTTGCAGCAAACAAGCGGCCGCGGCGGCCTTAGTGGCAGAGTACACAGGTACCAGTGTATCTGGCTGCCATGGAATATCGGGGCGAGCTTCTCCCCCGCACAGGGTGATAAGCTCACGCCCCTGCTGCCAGATGGAAACAGAGCCACCGGCTTCCAGCCCATCCCGCAGATTGGTTTCAAAAGCTTGTCGCAGATGCTTCATGGCGCAGCCGGGGTAAACGCTAATATGTGAGCCACGCCGTCTTCTACGCGGAAACTCACATCATAAGGAAGATACACAAGGTGGTAGACTCGCTCCGGGGTGTTCTGGTAGGCCGGGCGGGGGTCTTGGGCCAGAACCTCGCGCAGACCTTCCACCCACTCGGGGGTGACACCGGAGGGCAAATGGGCGCGGATGCGCACCTGCAGTGGCTCCCACGGCCGCGCGGTGAAACCGGCAGCGGCATCCGGCACAGCATCTGCATAGGGAATATAGGGCTTTATATCGTAAATGGGGGTGCCATCTACCATATCTGCTCCGGAAACTCGGAGACGCACACCGGGCTCTACCGCGACAATACGCACCACGGACAGACCAAGCGGATTGGGCCGAAAGGGCGAACGCGTGGCAAAAACACCCACACGCTCATTGCCGCCAAGGCGCGGGGGACGCACAGTGGGATGCCACCGGCTTTCCTCATTGCAATGAAAGCCCCATATCAACCACAAATGGCTGAATTGCTCGATACCACGCAGGCACTCAGCTTGGGAAAAAGCAGGCTCAAACACAACATCGCTGATGACATGCGGTGCGAGATTCCCCTGCCGAGGCACCCCGAACTTATCTGCAAAGGGAGAACGCAGATAGGCTATGGGCAGCAAATTCATACCCCGAAGAAATCGCGCAACACTTGCTCATAGACTCCGCGTTTGAAAGAGGGGAGGCTATCCAAATCAAAATCAGCGGGTTGCACCCAGCGGTAGGCACGGAACTCTTTGTTATCCAGCCAAGGTTCTGCGGCATCGCTGTGCATTTGGCAAAGGAAATAGTACTGCTCTTGACCAGCGTAGGGGATACCGCGCTTGCGGAACACACGCTCGCGTTCTTTGGGGGGGTAATCGTAGCGGTAGGGGCCATGCTCCTCCACCACTTCATATTCATTGGGGCGGAAGCCGGTTTCTTCCATCCCCTCGCGGCAGGCTGCATGCATGGGCGATTCGCCTTTTTTGATACCCCCTTGGGGGAATTGCCAGGCCCCGGCAGGCTTGACTCGCTCGCACACCAGCACCGTTCCGTCTGAACGGCGGTAGATGATGGCTGCATTGGGGCGGTATAAATCAGAGGAAGTGTCCATGTGGTCTAGCTCAGTTTGCCATGGAAAAGCCGTTTTGGCAAGTTTACAGATTCATTTGCAAGCTAAAATCGTATCACCGCATATTCCATACCGTGCTGCAGGCATCCGTAGGCATGCGCCAATCTCCGCGTGGTGAAAGAGCTATCGTTCCCACCTTGGGGCCATCCGGCACGCAGGTGCGCTTGAATTGCTGGGTGAAGAAACGGCGAATGAACGTTTGCAGCGTGCGCTCTATCAATTCTTGGCTATACTCCCCGTCAAATGCCAATAGCGCCAGAGCCTGCAACTTGGCGGGGGTTGCGCCGTACTTGATGAAGTGGTAGAGGAAGAAATCATGTATATCATACGGGCCAAGAATATCCTCCGTCTTTTGCTCCATGCTACCGTCTTCTGCCGGGGGGAGAAGCTCCGGGCTCACGGGTGTGGCATTGATATCCCGCAACGTGGCCGCCATTTCTTCCGTACTCCGGGTCGCGACATGTTCTATAAGACAGCGGATGAGAGTCTTGGGAATGGAGCAATTGACGGAATACATGCTCATGTGGTCGCCATTGTAGGTAGCCCAACCGAGCGCAATTTCAGACAAATCACCGGTGCCGATGACCAAGCCGCCGGTCTTGTTGGCCAAGTTCATAAGAATCTTGGTGCGCTCCCGAGCCTGCACATTTTCGTAGGTATTGGTACGCAAGGAGGGGTCAAAATCCAAATCCTTGAAATGCAGCAAACAAGCCTCGCGTATATTCACCTCGCGGAAATCCGCGCCGATGTGGCGGATGAGCGCCACCGCGTTGTTATACGTGCGCCCGGTGGTACCAAAACCGGGCATGGTTACCGCCAAAATGGTAGAAGTGGGGATACCCATCATCTTGCAGGCGCGCTCGCACACCAACAAAGCCAATGAGCTATCCAAACCACCGGATACCCCCAACACCATGGTGCGGGCGTGCGAATGCTCCATGCGCTTCACCAATCCACAAGCTTGTATGTTGAGGATTTCCTCGCAACGGGTGGCAGATTCCTCGGCCGTGGGTACGAAGGGGCGTGAGGGGATGCTCGCGTATGCCAAATCACTGGCAGCCGCCACGCTCCCGACCTCAATCCGCCGGGGCGCAGGCAAAGCGGCCAGAGCGCGGCTATCGTGATAAGAGCTTTCGCTCATGCGGGCAGCAGCCAAGCGCATGATATCTACATCAGCATAGATGATTTCGGTTTCGCGGGAGAAACGCTTACTCTCAGCAACCAAGCGGCCATTATCAGCCACAATGCAGTGGCCACCATACACCACATCCTGCGTGCTTTCGCCCACGCCGGCACCGGCCATCACATAAGCCGCCACACATCTGCCACTCTGCTGGGCCACCAGGCTGCGGCGGTAGGCAGCCTTGCCGGCCAATTCATCACAAGCGGCGGGATTGAAGATGACCCGCGCCCCCTGCAGCGCCAATTGGCTACTGGGCGGTATAACACTCCACAAATCCGCTCCAATTTCCACGCCAAAGGTCAATTCATCATCATCGGCAAATATCAAATCCGTACCTACCGCCACCTCGCCACACCCGGGCAACACCAGGCTCTTAATGGGTAGCTGCGCTGCCGCACAAAATTGGCGTTTTTCGTAAAACTCACGGTAGTTGGGCAATACAGACTTAGGCACCAGCCCCAAAACATGCCCACCTTTCACCACAGCAGCCATGATGTATAAGCCATCCTGCACCACCAATGGCAGTGATACGATACTCACCAGCTTGAGGCGCGATGTCTCTGCCACATAGCGCGCTAACCCCTTGCGAGCAGCCAGCAATAAAGCCGGCTGGTAAAACAAATCCCCGCAACTGCATCCGGTCACCCCCAGCTCCGGGAAAAGAAGCACCTGCGCCCCCTGCCCTGCGGCATCGCGGGCGGCTTTCACCATCGCGGTGACATTGTACTCTACATCTGCTACACGAACCTGTGGCGTAGCTGCGGCAAATCGATAATATCCGTATGTGCTCATCGCTGCGCTTATTCTGCCAGATTCCCGTTAAAAGTCAACAGCAGAAACACGCCTCAAAAGCAAAATCAGAATCGAAAATCCACTCCTACCGACAAGAATAACCCGGGTTTGTAATGGTGTGTCTCTACTGCATCTTTATCTGCCGTGCGGTTGCAGAATTGCGCAGAAGTAGCCAAGGATGAGCCTACGGCTGCCCGAATGACGCGCTTGCGCTGCCCAGCTCCGGAAAAATCGTACTCCCCTGTCACACCGGCTACCAATGAACGGAAACGGAAAATTTTATCTCCCCGCTCCGTGTTCACCATCCACGAATGATTATAGCCGCAGATGAACGGCCCCACAGACAAACGCTCATCAACTTTGTACAGCGCTCGCAGTTGATTGAAACGCATGCTCACCTCCCAATCCGGACTCGCTTTCCATATAAAACCGACCATGGGCACTACTGCATAGCTGGCAAAACGCGGCGAAACGCCCAAACCAACGGTATACGAGAATGTTTCACTATGTTTTACCGTATAGGATGAACCACCCACCACATCAAAAAAATGATTCGTACCACCGAAATCAGAAGCCACCGCCGGAGCTACCGTAATTGAAAGCCTATTGCCACCTGCATAGCTGCGAATCAGCGTGATGGGCAACGAGGCGCTAAACATCTTCTCATGCTCCAAACTCAAGCCCCCCTCTGCCTGCAAGAAGGTATAACGCGCATCCAACTGGGCATTGATAGCCCAATCCTTGTACCCTGTTTGCCGGGGATCCGCCAACGGCAGCGTCAGCTCAAATGTCTGCATACCAAGCTTTGAGCCACCGTGGCGCTCCCCCATCTGAGAAAGTAGCGTCACCCCGGTATAGCTGGGGGCTATACCTGACTCCGGCATTTGATATCGCCATGCCGTCTCTCCCGCCGCGATTGCGGCCGTCGTTAAAAGCAATCCTGCAAACCTCGTTACTTTCATACGTGCAATAGTCTAACACATCCCCCTTATATTGACAAGAAACTAACTCGTGTTATTCTGAGACAAGGCCCTGCAAGCATTGAAAAAAATGCTGAAATATCAAACACTCATCCGGTGAGGGGGGAGGTACGGGGTGAGAAAATACCGATACCCCATATCTGCCTGCCGGATGATTTTTTTGGGTAGAGGATTGATTATGGTTGCAGCGGGGGGCTTGGTGTGGTAAAGTATGGTTGCGGAAATATGCGAGAAGAGATGGACAAGAACGAGGATCTTGTGCACGACATCCAGGTGCAGAAGGTCAAGGATGCTCGGGGGACACCCGAGAATACCCAGCGTCGCTATGTGAACGCTTGGTCCATTGTGCTGTGGCATTTTTGCGCCCTGGTTGCGGTATGTTTCTGGCTGTTGCGACTGCTGGGGGTGGTCGATATCACGGCGATTTAAGCGAGCGATAGTGGGACGTGAAAAAGGCCCACCCCGGGCGTAAAAAGAGCAGCATTATCGCATCTGCGCCTTTCAAAATCTAGCTGCTATCATCCCCCCGCTTCTTTATCCTCCCCGGTGGGTTTTCGAACACCGGCACGCCTGCGGCTTGCGCACGTGCCGATGTCCTGAGGAATGCAGTGGGGCGAAAATCACTCCGCTGCGGGGACGCGTTCTATCTGCACCACCGGGCGAGCGGGATAGTGAGCCGATTCATCTTTGATGTAATTGTGATGAATCGTCATGCGCACCCGGTCCCCGGGTTTGAGTTCGGAGATAAGCTCGCGTACGGCCGGGGCTTGGCCGGGTTCATCCTTGCGGGTGTTGATATGCACGATGGAGCCTTCCTCCATTTTATCATCCCCGTATTGGCCGGGTTTGGCGTAGGACTCATTTTTAATGACGCGGAAGATGGCCGCGCGCGTGGCGTGGTCGCAGCGGTCGGGGCAATCAGCCGTCATGAAACGGCAGGGCTGCTCTACCGTGTTTTCATACACGGCCAGCACCGTGTTGCGAGCCAGGAGTTCCGATTCCGAGGCGGGCGACACCGCAGAGCATGCAGCAGCCACAACGGCCATAAGTGATAAAAGGCTTTTCTTCATGCAGGTGTAGACGCTGCGCCCCCCTCGGTCGTTCAAAAAAATATCTTTTTTAAGTGTTTTTCAACAAGCAGCAGAAGCCCCCTGCACCAAAGCCATGCTCCGGGAGAAGGCGATAGGCGGGAAAGTCTACCAATGCCGAGCGGAAGGAGGAAAGAGCCGGCACCGCCACAGCCTGCCAGCCGGGCATCCGCTTGAGGATATAGGCGATGACTTTTTCATTTTCGTCGGGGTCGTAGGTGCAGGTGGTGTAGAGCAAATGGCCACCGGGAGCCACGCAGCGCACCGCCGCCAGCAGGATGCCTTTTTGGCGTTTGGCATTGCCATTGACCATGGATGCGCCAAGGCAGCCGGGATTGCGGATTCCTTTGGCCAGCAGGGATTGGCCGCTGCATGGGGCATCCACAAGCAACAAATCAAACAGTTGCCCGGCAGTGCCCCATTGGTCCGGGCGAAGGCCGGTCACCTCGGTGTGGGGCACGCCGCAGTGTTCCAGATTTTGGCGCAGGATACCCCGGCGGGAGGGGCTCACCTCATTGGCGATGTGCCGCAGCGGCAGATGGCGCGCCGCCAGAAGCATGGTTTTGCCGCCGGGAGCTGCGCACATATCCAAACTGCTCCCGGGGGGTGGCACCACTGCCAAGGCGGCGGATTCCCAGCAAGAGGACAAATCCAGCGAGTAGTAATAGCCTTTTTCCCGATAATCGGCATGCGCTGTGGGCTTCTCCCCCGCCCGGGGTACAAATACGCCGGGCGGCAACCAAGCCCAGGCAGAGGTATCGATGCACGCAAAGGGTGGCACATAATCCCGTGGCGCACGCGGGGTGAGCACCACCGCCTGGCGGGAAGACTCACCGGCGCGCAAGGCCGCGATGAGAGATGCGGCGGAAGCATCGCTCAGCTGCAAGCGCTTGCAGAGGCGCAACTCTGCATGGCTGGGAGGCTCAGGATTCATTACAAGCCCTTGGCCTCATTGTACGCCAACCGGGCAGCACCGATGATGCCGGCATCGTTGGCAAATTGTGCAGGCAAAATCTTGATTTTTTCGAAATGAGGGCCGTACAGCTGCGCGCGCAGGTACTTGCGAAGAGGCGCAAAGAGCAAATCCCCGGCCTTGGAAATGCCACCGCCAATGATGAAAGCCTCCGGGTTGAGGATGTAGTGGCAGTTCATTAGGCAACTGGCTAATTTGCACGCAATATCATCCCATACGGCGGCGGCAACAGCGCAACCGGCCTTGGCGGCGTTCTCCAAATCGATGGGGGTGCATTCGTCCTCACTGCGGGAAATACCGGCGGCGGCATACAGCATCTGCGCTTCCGACGCAATCTCGCGGTTGCCGATGTAGTCCTCAATGGCACCGCGATTGCCGTAGTAGCCGATGCGGCCTTTGTAATCTATCGTCATCTGCCCCAGCTCACCGGCCGCACCCAAGTGACCGCGCAAAAATTGACCATTGGCAATGATGCCGGAGCCAATCCCCGTACCCAGTGTAAGGCATACCAAATCATTCATACCCTTGCCGGCGCCCAGTTTCCACTCTGCATAAGCCATGCAGTTGGCATCATTGTCCACGGCAGCGGGCAGTCCGGTGAGTTCCGTCAGGATATCGCGGATATGGATATTGTACCACCCCGGTACATTGGTGAGGGAATCCACCGTGCCGGCGCGGTGGTCTACAAAGCCGGGCAAGCCCATCCCCACGGCACAAGCAGAAGGATAAAGAGCTTGGATGGCATGCAAACGGTTGCCGATTTCCTGCACAACAGCCTCCGGGGTGGGGTATTCTTGCGTGGGCATCGGTTCGCCCTTATACACAATTTCCGTGCCGCAAACAACGGCAAACTTGATGGAGGTACCCCCCATATCCACGCCAATCGAAAGCTCATCGCAACTCATACGCAGGCATGGTAACATATTCCCGGTGCCTTTGCAAAGAATAAAAATGCAAATTGCAAGCAAGCAGAAAGATTGACGGGACAGTATGCCCATGGTAAAGTTAGTGGAGACATGGCAGACGAAGAGCAGCAAAGCATACACCTGATGGACCCTGTGCTGGCCAGTCAGGTGGCAGCAGGCGAGGTAGTGGAGCGCCCTGCCTCTGTCATTAAAGAATTGGTGGAAAACAGTATTGATGCAGGCGCACGCAGTATACGTGTAGAGATTCGGCGCGGGGGCGTTTCTCTCATCAAAGTGATTGACGATGGCTGCGGCATGAGCCGCGAAGATGCGGAGATGTGTCTGCAACGCCATGCCACCAGTAAATTGAAGTGCTTTGAGGATTTGTTTGAAATACGCCAGATGGGGTTCCGCGGAGAAGCCCTGCCCAGCATTGCCTCTGTAGCTGAGCTGAAAATCACGACAAGGCGCGCACAAGATGTAGAGGGAACACAAATATGCTGCTTAGGAGGCGAGACAGCCCCCACCATGAACACGGGGTGTGCCCCCGGTACAGAGATAAGCGTGGCGAACCTTTTCTTCAACACCCCGGTGCGCCGCAAATTTTTGAAGAGCGAAGAAACGGAGGCAGGGCACATTGAACACCAACTACGTTTGCATGCTCTTGCTTTCCCGGAGATAAGGTTCTGCTTTGTAAAAGACGGGCAAATTGTTTTTGATGTGCCGGCCACCCACGACATGAGGCACCGTATAGCAGCCTTTTACGGCAGGGAACTCGCGGCTGCCCTGCTCCGCATCAAACCCACCCACACCGCCGGAGTGCGAGTGGAAGGATTCCTGATGCCACTGGAAGCCGCGCGCCGCAATAGGCGCATGCAATTTGTTTACCTGAACAACCGCCCCATTGAGGATAAGATTGTAGCACGAGCCATACGCGATGGATATGGCGGTTTCCCCACCGGTCTACACCCGTCCTTCTTCCTGTATCTGGAAGTAGAGCCGGCTCTGGTGGATGTCAATGTACACCCGGCCAAACGAGAGGTGCGTTTTCGGCGGCCTTCGGAGGTGACAACGGCTATTTTAGATGCCATCAGCAGCACGCTGAGAGCGCATGCACGCGGGGAGAACGAATTAGTAGAGGCACCACCCCCAAGAGAGGCGCAAACGCCGACGGCGGAGCCCCCGGTAGCCGTTGCAGCAGTGGCTCCGACGGGCAAAACGGCCCTCCCTTTCAAGCTCCGCCCCGTGCTGGAACCACAGCAGCAGCAATTAAACCTAGCACAGCAGCCCCCCCCCACACCACCCCAAAAAACAGGCACGCAGTTGGCCCCCGCCCCGCAGCCGCAGGAAACGTCCCCCACAGCGCAGGAGGCAGCGCACCCGCAATTCCGCTACATTGGGCAGTACCGAGAGAGTTACGCTCTGTTTGAAAACCGAGAAAGCTTGGTATTGCTCTCCCCCCGGGCAGCAAGAGAGCGTATCATCTTTGAGAGACTGATGGAGAGCAACAAACGACCCATCATGTCGCAACGGCTGCTCGCCCCGGAGCTCATGGAGTTCGATGTACGGGAACTGGGTGCTGTGCTGGAGGTAAAGCCACTTTTGGAGCAAGCCGGATTCCGCTTGGAGCAATTCGGGCGCAGCACCATGCGAATTGAAGCCGTACCGGCCATGATGCCACTTTCCCGCACAGCAGATTTCTTGCAAGAACTTATCAACCTATACACCTGTGGGGAACAAAAAAGCCGCAGAGCCAGGAACCCGTTTGAGCCATTTGCCTGCCAACTGGCCAAACAGTATGCACAACAGGAAGATATGCAGCCTTGGCTTCGAGCAGCTACGGCCTTGATTACGGATCTCATGCGATGTGAGATTCCCTACTGCACCCCGGCAGGCAAACCCACGATGCTTCCCTTCACGGCAAGCGAAATTAACCGCAAATTCCAAGCACAATGACAGTCTTTTTGCGGGGTATGTCTTGAAATGTCGTTTCCCTCATCGCTCACATGGCTTAAAATAAGCAAAAATACATTTTCTGCACATGCCGGAACAAAAAAACAACAAACCCAACGGTATTCCCCCCATGCCACCATCCAGCCAGCAGCCCAACTGGGGGCTGTGGATTTTGATGGCGGTCATTTCAGGCATTCTCTTGCTCGCCTTTATGTTTGATGGCAACATGGGTGGCTCTGCACGCACTCTGAAGCTGGATGAATTCCAAAAGGACTACCGTGAAGGGCTCATCGTGCTGACCCAATCCCGCGAGTACCCCATCGAAGTCATGACCAGCAGCGGTGGTAGCCAAGGCACCATCACCGCCTACAAATACCGCGTGGCTCCCAAGTACGATATCGGCAAGTTTTACATGCCTTTCACCAGCAGCGAGGAAATCAAAGCTCTCTGCAACCGCTACGGCATTACCACCACCCAAGTAAACGCCCCCGGCCCCACCCCCGAAACGGCCGAGCGCGTGTGGTCTACGGATGATTTTAAGAAACTGGGAGAAGAGGGGCGCATCATCCTCAAAGACAGCCCGACCATCTACGAAAGCAATGGCCAAGGTGTCATCATTGGCTCCTACCGCAAAAACCCTGTCGGTACCATCAACCGCAAGGATATAGAGCCTGTTGTAGTAGATTTCAGCCCGGTGTTCCAAGGGGACAAGGTGCGGGACTTGCTGGGAAACCACGCCGTCTACAAAGTTGAGGATAATACTTGGGAAGTCATCCTCATCAACTGCTTACCCGTCATCCTCATTCTCATCATTCTCATCCTGTTCTTCCGCGCTCAAAGCGGTGGCCCCAGTGGTGCAATGAAATTCGCTCGCAGCCGTGCGCGCCTGCTCGACCCCGGTAGCAACAATATCACCTTCAAGGATGTTGCCGGTATCTCCGAAGCAAAGGAAGAAGTCTGGGAAATTGTAGAGTTCCTGCGTAACCCGCAAAAATTCCGCAATCTCGGCGGCACCATTCCTAAGGGTGTACTGATGGTGGGCCCCCCCGGTACGGGCAAGACCCTGCTCGCAAAAGCCATAGCCGGCGAAGCAGATGTACCCTTCTACACCATCTCCGGTTCTGATTTTGTGGAAATGTTTGTAGGTGTGGGTGCCAGCCGCGTGCGAGATATGTTTGCAGAGGCCAAGAAGCACTCTCCCTGCCTCATCTTCATTGATGAAATTGATGCCGTGGGCCGCCACCGAGGACACGGCGTAGGAGGCGGTCATGATGAACGCGAGCAGACACTCAACGCCCTGTTGGTGGAGATGGATGGCTTCACGGCCAATGAGAACGTCATCGTGATAGCAGCCACCAACCGAGTGGACGTGCTCGACCCCGCCCTGCTCCGCCCCGGACGCTTTGACCGCCAAGTGGTCGTCAACCTGCCGGATGCCGCCGGCCGCGAGCAGATCCTTCGCGTACATGCCCGCAAGATTAAACTTTCCCCGGACGTGGATTTGGGACCGATTGCCCGCGCTACCACCGGTTTTTCCGGCGCAGAGCTTGCTAACCTCGTCAACGAAGCGGCTCTCATAGCCGCCCGCAAGAATGCAAGTTGCGTAAACCAACAGGATTTGGAAGAAGCCCGCGAAAAGGTACGTTGGGGGCGCGAGCGCCGCTCCTTGGAAATCTCCGACCGCGAGAAGTACATGACAGCCGTGCATGAAGCCGGGCACGCTCTCTGCTTGCTCAAGACAGAACTGTCCAAGACATTGCCGCTGCACAAAGTCACGATTATTCCCCGAGGCCCGG
Organism: Akkermansia sp.; assembly: GCA_017398355.1. GTDB lineage: Bacteria > Verrucomicrobiota > Verrucomicrobiia > Verrucomicrobiales > Akkermansiaceae > Akkermansia. The sequence goes on from JAFQGD010000058.1 coordinate 61,833, forward strand.
CACTGGGTGTCACCATGATGCTGCCGGACGAAGACAAGCACAGCGAATACAAGAAAGAATTGCTGGACTACATCGTCATGGCCATGGGTGGCCGCTGCGCAGAGGAAGTTGTGTTCAACGATATTTCCGGCGGGGCATGCGGAGACATCCAACAAGCGACCTCGATAGCCCGCAAGATGGTGTGCGTATACGGCATGAGTGAGAAGCTGGGGCCGGTAGAATACGGTTCCAGCCATGGGGAGGTATTCCTTGCAAGAGATTTGACGCAAACAACCCGCAACTTCTCCGAGCACACCGCCCAAATCATTGATGAGGAGATACGCCGCATTGTAGAGGAAAACTACAGCCGAGCCCTTAGTATCTTGCGCGAGCACAAAGAGCGCCTGCTCTTGGTAGCAGACAAGCTCATGGAATATGAAACCCTGAGTGGCGAGCAAATTTCTGAGCTGGTTGAAAAGGGCGAAATGACCACGCCTCCCGTGCGAGAGCTGCCCCCTGCTATCCCCCCCGCAGAGGATGCCCCCACGGATTTGCAAACGCCCAATGATGAACCGCCTGCCCCGGAAACACAATCCGGCGAGGAGCAGCAAAGCACCCAATCCCATCCTTTCTCTTAAAAATTCACCCAACAACTTACCACACATACCGTTATGACTAGTCAGGAACTCGCAATCGCCTGCGCCAAAGCCGCAGATGATGCCAAAGCCACCGATATCGCCATCTACGACCTGCGCGGCACCTCCTCTATCACCGATTTTGCCATCGTGTGTACCGCGACTTCAGCCCCGCACCTCAAGGCCATTCTCGGTAATGTAGACAAAGACTTGTATGAGAAATACGAGGTCAACCCTGTGTATGCGGAGCGCACCCCCAACGCGCTGTGGTGCGTTTTGGACTACATCGATGTGATGCTGCACGTCATGGCCGATGAAGTGCGTGAATTTTATGGGCTGGAAACCTTCTGGAAGCCGGAAAACCGCATGGACTGGACACCCGGCGAATAATTACTTCTGAATCACTTTAGCAAAATAGAATTCTCCATACGTATCAACGATGGAGAGTTCTATTTTTTTACCCCATTCACAATGAGCCAATTCCGGAAGCCTCTGCAGCACCCATTCCTTATCGCTTTGGCGGATGACGATAAGCGTATTGGCATGCAGCATGGCATCCTGAAGGGATTCAAAACCACGTGAACGAAGCGCCGCCTTGTAGGCTGGGGAATAAAAAGACCAGCCATCTGCAATAGGTAGGATGTTTGATTTCTTGAGCCAAGATGCGGAATACCCATCCAAGCCACGAGGGTACAGGCCTAGACCTTGTTGACAGGTTGTCAAATACAATGTGTCCGGATGCGCGGCACAGTAGTAGGCTGCGGGGTCTGAACGCTCCCAGAAATGCCAATGCCTTGTGACAAACAGAATGCACACAACGCTGACACCCAAAGTGCATAAGTGGCACAGTTTGCTTTCGTTTATCCGAGTCTTGCCAAGAGGCAAAGCCAGCACCCATACTGCGGCTACATACAATACAGGATTCACCACCCGGCCTACAGCTCGCTGAAATGCTATTAATATACCCACATAGGCTATGACAGCCAACAGCATAACACAGGCTGCCGATAATGTGCGTTTCTGCGTGGCGGGCAGAAACAATATGGTAGCGAGAAGAAGAGGGACCCACGCAGTAAGCTTCATGAGCAGGGTTGTATCGCCCTGTTTGTCATGGGGTGACCTCGCTAAAAATCCGGCATCTGCCAGCCACTTGCATCCGAACAAGCCTTTGCGGCCTTCTCGGTGAATGGACAAACACTGCTTTACTCGCTCCGTATCTCCCAAAGACGGCGTGTAGATGAACGATTTATACATATCGAACGACCGGGGAGAGACTCCTATAGCCTCTAATTGAGCACCCTTGTCCAATCCGGAATTGTCCTTAGAATCCAAAATTTTAACACGCAGGGACAAGTACCGGCGGGCATCTTGCCATTCAGGGGATGCCTGATAGGCTAATTCGTTGTATACATGCAATGCTCCTAATAAAACGGCTACACACCCTATAGCCCCCAGCGCTCTTTTATTCTGAAATTTCTTGGCGCACACGGCGGCCATAGCAACAAAAGCGGCAGGCACCAGCGCAGATTCTCGTAAACAAAACGCCCCGATTAGCAACAGCGTGGCGAAAAGGGAACGCAACACCCACCAAGGCCCTGATTTCTCAACCGAGCAAAGCAAAAGCACGCCGCACACCGCAGCCCATACCGCCACCTGGGTATATTGCAGTGTTCGCATACACATAACATTAATAATGAAAAGCAAACAAAGAGTCACCAATCGGTGCAATTTGCTATACCCGTCATCCTGATCTTTCTCTTTATTTTGCGTGCTCAATACATAGAAATTGGCGCTACAGCAAGCAACGATAGACAGGAAAAGAAGAAACACCAAATAAACGTTGACTGATGGCCACATGTACGAAAAAAACGCCATGCAACTACCCAACGCGTGGTTTGTATACAAGCCGTATCCCAAAGTTCCTTCTGCCACCCCACCGTTGAGCAACAGAAAATAAATCTGCATATCATCATTATGCAGGCCGAACGGACGCTGGAGCACAGCCGTACACACAGCCAACACGGCCATGAGAAAGCCTGTTAAAACGGGGTGACGGTATAAAAAGCTCACCAATGAATTCATTTCACTTGCTCTGATTGGAAACGAACGAAAGATTCATCGAGAATAGCACAAGCCCGTTCTTCCCCAAAAAACTCTCCAACTTCAGTCTTTTTGTTTTGCAATGTTTTGTATGTGCGGAAGAAGTTTTGAATCTCCTCCAGATAATGAGGAGGCAAATCCTGCAGGGTCGATACATGGTCGTACCGCGGGTCACCTTGGTTGACGGCTAGGATTTTCACATCCGGCTCTCCGCAATCAATCATATCCATGCCGCCGATAATGCGGCAATCTACATAACAACCGGGAAAAGTGGGCGCGGAGGTGAACACGAGGATATCCAGCGGGTCTCCATCCAAATAGCGGGTATTCTCCACAAAACCATACTCTGCCGGATAGTAAACGGAAGAATACAACACTCTATCCAGTTTGATATGGCCTGTTTCTAAATTCACCTCATACTTATTGCGGCTCCCCATGGGGATTTCTATACGTGCTTCCACCACTCTCATGCCTGAATCTTACCAGCCACTTGCGCCGCCGTCAAGCAACATTCTACCTATCAGAAAGCAAAATTTGCCCGCAGCTATCATAAGAATAACTGCGGGCAAACAAGGATGCTTGGGGGGTGGGTTATTTCTTCTTCATTTCGATGAATCCGCAGCATCCCATCCAGCCATCCCGGCACTCGGCTGTCAGCCATACCTCAATCTTAGCATTGGCAGGTGTACCCTCCGGCACGGTGAGTTCTACAACCTTCGTGTCAGTTTTGGGGTCAATGGACGGCGTGCTCACAACCTTACCATTCACCGCCAAGCGATAGTTGCGGCTAATGAGCTTACCGCCATCCATCTGCTTCAGGCTAAACAGGTACGTTCCTGGAGTGGTGACAGAGGAAGAAACATCCACATGCCAATCCTTTTCAAAGCCCAAGGTCTGCTCCCCGGTATCAAAGTACCCCCGGGTGATGACATGCACGGAAGCCGGATCCCAATAATGGTAGAACTTGGCCGCACCCTTGCCGTATTCGCTGTTGGGATCAACATCTACAATCTGTTTCAATGTTGCCAGCATGGCAGAGCGGTCTTTCTTGGCAGAGTTTTCCATCTTCAAACGCTGCACATAGTACAGTCCGGCGAGCCACTGTTGGCGGCGTTCTCCTTTCAGCTTCCCGTTTTTGAGAGCTTTGCGCATAAAGGCTTCAGCCGCGTCAAAATCACGGTCTTTACCTTTCAACTTCCCATCGGGGCCACCTTTGAGGATGATGTCCATCTCCCCGTACATATCCAGATGCTCCATACCGTACAACGAACGGTACCCGGTCGTATCATTGGGGTCTTGCTTATTGATGATTTTTCGCAAATCATTGCAATGAAGCGCATCCGATACACGCAGAAGGTCCAAGGCTTGGCCGGCCGCTGTGGCAGCCGCCACTCCGGAAGAGCTGCGAGCCTTGGCAGACAACTTCATGAACTCCGGCGCACTCGGGATAATGCTCAGCACCTGCCTTTTGAGCGTTGCCGTATCTCGCGTTACTTCCGGGGGGAATGTGGCCATGAACGAACCATCGGGAGCGAGCAAGACAGCCGTCGGGATGTTGTAACGCTCCAGCGGGAGCGTCTTTTTGCGCACCTCACCATCCAAGCCGGTCTTCTCGTCAAATTGGCCCAGTACAACAGGCATGCCGGATGAGGACAGGGCTTTCCAATCGTTGCACAGTTTATCAACCTGTGGCACCCAATCGGAACCATACCAGAGGATGAGAGCAGGCTTTCCTTGCTCTTTGGCCTGTTGCAAGGCCGCAGGCACCTCCGGGAAGGGAACGGTTGCAGAAAGCCCGGGCAGAGCAAAGCCCAAGAGGAAAGAAAGAGTCAGAAATGATGTTTTCATGATAAGGTCGAAATTATTTAGTATACACTACGAAATGAGAAAGATGAGCAAACTGAGGCGCATCTCCATTATCGAACTCTACCTTCACCCATTTACCTTGAGTGCCGGCGGGGAACTTCACGCACCACTCCGTGGGCATGTCCTGCACCATTTCTTTTTTCATCCATGTGGCTCCGTCTGCACTCGTGTAAACGGTTGCTTTCTTCATGCGTTCCGTATTGCCACTCTTGCGGATAATGCATCCTGCTAATTCACCTGGTTTTTCAAGTTCGACGATGAAGGATGGTGCTTTTTCCTTGTCCGAGTGACACTTGCCACCGGCAAGGGTCATCACGGCTGCGTGTGCGGCAGGCGTATCCCATTGGCAGGAGGAGGAGGAACGGAACAAGGCACAGGGAGCCGGAGAACCGGCCGGTTTATCTGCCAGGCTAAGCTTACCGGCAGGTGGTATCGCGCCCGCAGCTTTCAATGCAGCATCCACCAAGGTCTTAAATGCGGGAGCCGAGCGAGCTTGTTCGGCTGCCACAATAGCCTTGGAATAGGCTTCCTGCATCTTTTTGGCTTTGTCTTTATCCACATCCCCCGCGGCAGACGGAGCGGAATCCGCAGCTTTTGCAAAGGCTTTGCCAAATGCTTCGGCCTTGCCGCCTTGCACAAACGTCTTAACGGCCCACTCCAGCACCTGGCCGAACGTGGTGCCGTCCCCGGCGTTCACATGCGCGCTAAGAGCCATTGAGAGGTACGATTCGCGAGCAGCATCATTAGAAAAAGTAGCATGCTGTGCATCCAACAACTCACCACAGGTCGTAGCCCAGGAACTTTGCGTGCCGGCAATCATCGCGTGCATTTTTCCATATACCTGCAATTTTTGCTCATCGCTCATGCGCTCCATGACCGGAGCCAAATCCTGCGCCATGTCAACAGACGCAAAGCCATTGCCGGTGTACAGAGGGATGGCCTCCATCAAATAGCGGAAGCATGCATCCGGTGTCAGCCCTCCACTCATCATCATGCGGTGTAATTCCTTGCGGAAGAAGGGATGCAGGGGCGACAGCTCCAGCGCTGCTCGCCACATCGACATGGCTGCCACGGGCTTGCCTACAGCCTCAAGAGCCCGTGCACACATGCTTACTTTGTATGCCTCTTTCACCTTGGCATCTTGCCCGAATACGGTCTCCATAAGCAAATACCCGGTGGGATAGCGCTGGATAAAGATGTAATTTTGGCCACCGCCATCCGGGCCACCAAAGCCACCCACCCACTTACCGCGCTCCGGGCGCACGCCGTATGCGCAGTGGCCGGGCTGCCCCACGGTAAAGGCAGGTATACCATGTGCCATGGCTGCCACCGCTCCTAAGTGAGACATAGCCCCACAGACACCACCATTGCGGTGAGTGGTCTCGCCCACACTTTCCATCGAATAGGGCAAATTGTACAAGCCGCCCTGCACAGTATCACCAAAGCGCGAAGTCCCGGTGTAGATGGCGGACCAACAAGCTTGGCCGTACTGATCCCACGGTATATTGATATTTTCCGCAGCATAGGCATAGGAGCCATCATCCCAATCCTGGTAAGGGATACCTACAACGAACCGCAATTCCCACGGCTGCAGATTTTTATAATTAGGATGCATCAATCCCTTAGCCTCCTGCCCCTGGAAGAAGTGATAACGCCACACCGGGTTATAGCGGGTGGGGTCTTTCTTGAGGATGGGCGGATTGGGGGCCGTTTCGCCACCACCCCATACAGAAGCCAATGCCACAGCCAATGGCTTATTCTTCACATCACCATCCTCCGACTTCCAGATATGGTAGAGCACATCTATGCCCACAGTCGTTCGATACGGAACCAAACCGCAGCCCAAGTACAACTCCTGCCAGGCCGTATCTTTGGCAAACGCCGCCAAAAACGCCCGTTTATCCGCATCAGTCGCATACTTGCTCATGATATCAGCACCGGTCACTCGGATGACCTCCAGCAGGGTGGCAAGGCGCAAGCTCTCTGCATCAGCCGGGGAAATTGTTCTCCCCTTCAACTCCAGCACCAACGCAGCGTACACAGCCTCGTAATCCCCCTGCTCTATACCCTGAGTCACACTCAGAGTCGGTATGGCAGAAGCTTTATCTGCTACGACACCTGTCTCCGCCACCGATGGCACCACCGCCATCAAGCCAAGAGAAAGTGTCCCAATCGCTAAAATGCCCGTTCTCATAGACATATCTATCATTTACTCTTATGTTTCACTATTGTCAAGCTAGAAAGTTCATTAAAATTCTCTTGGTACAATTCACGCATTGCATACTAAAAAAAAACTTGTACCAGAGGCAAAAAAAATGTAGAATGACTTGCGTTCTATTTCTGGGTTCTCTTCGGTTATACTGAGCCTTTAGGAACAAGACTATGCAACTTTCGTTTCCCCATCTTTTTCCATGTCAGAAATAAAAGTAGGAGCCATACTCAATTACATCATGCTCTTTATCCGGCTGGGTATTGGATTTCTACTTTCTCCCTTTATACTAAATTGTTTAGGAAGGTCTGAATTTGGCATTTACACCATTGCTGGCACCATCATCGGGTGGCTCGCTTTGTGTGATTTCGGTCTGAGTGCATCCACCACAAAATTCCTTAGCGAATACCAAGCCAAGGGAGACGCAGAGGGGGAAGCCCATTATCTGGGAAACATCGCTGCATTATTTTCCCTTATCGGCGCATTCGTACTGGTAGCAGGCCTTTGCATCTATCCATTTTTGGGAGACATTTTCCCCAAGTTCACGGAAGAGGAACTACAGCTCTACCGCATCCTGTACCTCATGACCCTCTTCAATACAGCGTGCATGTTCCCGGGGCGCAGCCTTAACGGGATTTCATCATCTCGTCAAAAATTCATCGCTCCCGGCGTTGTTGCATCGCTCGCATCATTAGCGTCTACTGCCGCTACCATTGTCTTATTAACTCTGGGGTTCAGATCCATTGCCCTGTGTACCACAAGCATCATAATCGGCATTTTGAGTATGGCTTGGAACGTCTATTATTGCTTTGGCCCCCTTAAAGCCCGCATGAAATGGAATGGTTGGGACATTCCCCTGTGCAAAACGATGTTTGCCTTTTCTCTGTGGATGTTCTTAGACCACCTTATTGGCATTTTCAATTGGGGTTGTGGCAACATGATTATCGGCATGACTCAAGGCGCAGAGCAAATTGCCGTCTATTCGTATGGCTTGGCCCTCATGCAGTACTATTTCATGTCCTCCAACTGCATTTCAGGCCTTTTTTTACCGAAAGTGGTAAAAATGGTTACAGTAAACGCCCCCAAGGAGGAATTGACCGATTTGTGGATAAAAGTAGCTCGCGTCCATGTACTGATTCTGGGCTTACTGTTAACCGGTATACTCCTATTCGGACAACAATTTTTGGATTTATGGATAGGCGACACGCTGGGGGCAGCAACTCGCACGACGTGGATTGTAGCCATCCTGTTAATTTCCACAATTACCATTCCGTTAGTGCAGTGTCTGGGGTGGCAAATCATGCAAGCGTACAACGCCATGAAGTTTCGCGTAAAGATTCTCCTTATCGTCTCAATCTGCAACCTGCTATTGGGTTACGTTCTGTCAATCTACTATGGAGCCATAGGCCTTGCCCTTGGTACAGCTTGCTCATTCATCATCGGGCAATGGATTTGTATGAACTTACTTTACCGCTATAAAATGGGGCTCAATGTCCTCCGCTTTTTCAAAGAAACCGTATCCGGGCTGCTTATCCCTCTGCTTTATGTGGGGGGCGTGTATTGCGCGCTGCAATTCATCCCAACGGACTTTTTCTGTACATGGCTGGGATTCTTCATTGCCGTAGGGGTATACTCGGCTCTCTACTGTATCATCATGATGAATTGCTACGCCCGCCCATCTGAACGCGAACTTTTGCCGCCTCTCGCAAGCAAATTCCTTATCTTCAAGCCATGAAAAACAAGCTTAAATCTCTGCTGATACGCATACGCACTCGGCTACACACAGAACGGTATTATGCGCGTTTTTGGAGGCAATACGCTATGTGGTGGAGAAAACCGACAGTTTTTCTCTTTGGTGTCCCCTTTCATTCAAATTTGGGAGACCAGGCGCAGACATTCTGCATCCTGCAATGGATAGAAAAGCATCTTCCCAAGCACCAGGTGTGCATTACCATGCTCACCACTTTTACGGAACGACGCTTGCGCATCATACGCCGCGTATTCAGAAAGGGAGATATCCTGCTCTGCCACAGTGGCTACCACATGACAGATTTGTACAAAGAAAAGGATGTGTACGAAGCCATTGCTCGCATGTTCCCGGACACACCGGTGCGCATCTTGCCACAAACCATTCATTTCAAGAAAGAAGAAAACGCGAAGTCTTGCGCGCAAGTATTCAATCACCACGGGCACAGCACACTGCTTTGCCGGGATGAGCTTTCCCACAAAATGGCGCAATCCCTCTTTTCCGCGTGCAAGCTTCACCTTTATCCGGATATTGTCACTTCCCTCATCGGCAGATTCCCGGTTCCGGCCCCGGAGAAGAGAGTCGGAGTTCTCTTCTGCATGCGCAATGACAAAGAAGCCTTTTATTCCAAAGAACACATTGCCCATCTCCGCGCAGAGATAGAGAAACATTACCATACTGACTTATCAGACACGACCGTAGACATTCCCACAGAACACATAGCAGCCCACCGACAAGAGGTATTGGCCGATACCTTCGCAGAGATGGCGCGCTACCGTGTCGTCATTACAGATCGCTACCATGGTACTATTTTCTCGCTCATAGCCAATACTCCGGTAATCGTCGTTAATTCCGCAGATCACAAGTTATCCTCCGGTGTTCGCTGGTTCCCGGAAAGCTTTAGCCGGCACGTCTTTTTTGCCGCATCTACCGCAGAAGTTCCTGATTTGGTTGATAAAATCATGAACCAAGCGCCACCCGCTCCATTACCCCCCTATTTTGACGAAAAATACTACGGGAAGAATCTTGCGCACGCACTAGACCTGACGGATTATGTTTGAAATATGCTCTTATCATGATTGTACGGGCTGCTCGGCCTGCGCGTCGATTTGCCCATTCAAAGCCATTCACATGCAAGCTGATGAATGGGGATTCAAGCATCCGGCCATTGATATGAGCTTGTGCGTGGAATGCGGGGCGTGCAAAAAGGTGTGCCCGGCCCTCCAAAAGCCTACTCGCAAACAAAGATTAAATGAGGAAGCCTTTTACGCCGCATATCACAAGGACGAAGAAATCCGCATGCAATCATCATCGGGCGGTGCTTTCACAGCTCTGGCAGAGACCACCTTGCAAAGTGGCGGTGCAGTATGCGCTGCCGCCTTTGATGAACATTGCCAAAACGTGCGCCACATCCTCATCGAGGATGCGAAAGACTTACACAAGCTCCGCACGTCAAAATACACACAGAGCGATATGGGCTCTTGCTTTGCCGAAGTAAAAAAACGCCTCAACCAAGGAGACAAGATATTATTTGTTGGCACACCCTGCCAAGTCTCCGGGTTGCATCTCTTCCTCAAAAAAGAGTATCCCACGCTCACAACGGCAGACATCGTTTGCCACGGTGTTCCTTCGCCCCGCATTTTCCAAGATTACATCAGCTGGCTACAAAATAAACATAAAAACAGAGTCTCCTGCTACAACTTCAGAGACAAACGCTGGAGCTGGTTTCACTTCAACATGAAAGCTGGATTTGAAGACGGCAGCACCTATTACGGCACTTGGGAAGCAGATCCCTTCTACCGTGGCTTTCTGAATGATTATTTCTTGCGGGAATGCTGCTACTCTTGCCAATACAGCAAGCATCTCCGCTATGCAGATATCACTTTGAGTGATTTCTGGGGATACAGTAGCAAAGGTGGCGGCTTCCGGGATGATGACAAAGGCATCTCCATGTGTATGTGCAATACCGAAAAGGGATTATCTCTTTTCCGGCAAGCTTGCGAGCATCTCGTGTTCTGCACCCGGCCACGCGAAATGAGCCTTTCAAACGGTGCCTTCTCTCCCCGTTTGCAAAATTTGGACGACCGTACTGCATTTTTGCAGCATTACAACACAAATGGCTTTGCAAATTGCATCCCAACCCATTTTAAGCCGCTTCCCATCACCGGGCGAACCAAGCTCTTGTATCAATACGGAAGAAATAGTCTAAGGCTGAAATGCTTCGATTTCATCCAATGGGCAAAAAGCACAGTTCGCGCCAGCTTGCCATACAGAGGCCTTCGCTTCATCAAACGAAAAATCTTCAAATGACGACGCTGAGCACAGATTTCATTTCCATCATCATTCCTGTATACAAGGTAGAGGCCTATATACAGCCATGTATCGCATCTGTTATCAACCAGACCCACCGGCATCTGGAAATCCTTTTGGTGGATGATTGCGGGGATGATCAAAGTATTACACTGGCAGAAGAACTGTTGCGCCCTTCCGGCCTGGAATGGAAAGTGCTGCGGCATGAAAAGAACCGCGGGCTATCAGCCGCGCGCAATACCGGAGCCGCACACGCGCAGGGCAACTACCTCTTTTTTTTGGATAGTGATGACTACCTAGCCCCGCATGCACTGGAAAAGCTGCTCCGCAAAGCACAGGAAACGCAGGCCGATATGGTATTCGGCAATTTGGTATATGATACGGATGGCGTGCTGGCGCCTTGCATGTGGACCCGCCAAAAGGATGCCCCAGCCCCCACAGACCCGCTCAATGCCCATGTGCGCAGGCTGGCTTTCCCCATGGCGTGGAACCGCCTCATCAAGCGGGATTTTTACACCAGCAGCGGGGTGTCATTCATAGAAGGTCTCATCCACGAGGATGAACCTTGGTCTTTCTCGCTCATCGTTCGCACCGGCAAAGTGGCCTTTGTCCAAGCCACCACATACTACTACCGGCAACGGAGCGGCGCCATCACCTCGGAAAAACGCAGCGATTTTCCGCGTTTATACGGCAAATACGTATGGCTCAAAACCATTTCCGATGAATCTGCCGCCTTCGGGCTGAGCCGGCGAACAGATGTGCAAGAATGGTACCAAAATTGCATCCTCAATGTGCTGGATGCCGTCAAAGACAGCACCTGCACCGGCGCAGAAAAATACAGCATCCTCCATAAACTCTTCACAGAACTGCAATTGCCGGAGCTCCTGACGCAGCGCAACCATCTTTTCCGTCTTGCCAAAGCCTGTTCTTTCTTGCTCCCCCGCTACCGCTGGATTAGCTTTTACCACCTCTTGCGGAAATTAAAAGCCAAGCTGGGCAGCAAGCGGCGCTCATAGCACAGCCTACTGTGGCGCCAGCAACGCCGTGATTCTGTATTCCTCACCCCTTAAGCGCGCGCTTAAGCATGGTCATCATGTTCATGGTGGCATTGGCACTCATGCCCATGCTCATGGTGATGCCCACAGCTGCATTCATGCTCTGCGGGGGGCTCATAGTCGGCATCCTCAATCTCCGGGGGCAGCGGTATTTCACCGTCTGCCATAGAGGGCTGCACCAGCGCCACCATATCCGGGTTCGAGGCCAATTCAAAAGGCATATTCCCCTGCGAATCATGCAAATTCTTGCGGGCTCCGGCCATGATGAGCATCTCTGCAATGCGCGCATATCCATACCTCGCCACCACATGCAGGGGAGCTTGTCCATAAGCATTCTTAGCGTTCACATCTGCCCCGGTCGCTATCAACAGGGCAATTAAACCCTCATCCGGCTCTATACCCATTGCTGCCATTTCGGGGGAAAAATCCACCTCATCCTGCAACAACATCGTGGCGGCTTGCTTCAGTTCGGCGGCATCATTCGTCTGCGCCAGCTCAGCCAGGAAAAGCTGCACCGGTTCATCAAAGTCCTCCGGGTCCAAATCAGCCATCATTTCCCGCAAATCTTCAAGAGACACTTGCGGTTTTTCATCCTCGCCCACGGTTACACTATTCCATCCGATATCGCTCATGCGCAGCATTATACCCTACCCCTTGCGTTTTGGCGAGGGTAAAAGGCGGCAGCGGGCATCTATGAGCCTGGCTCCGGGGATCGGCGGCAGCTCAAAACTCACCGCTGCAACACGACCAGCAACTCCTCCCGCAGTTCTCCGCTATCCGTTGACACAGCAGCCATTTGGCAGCTCAACACATGCCACCCTTGCCGAGAGTGTACATTCAACGCGTGTGCGAGCGCATCTGCATCAAACCGCCCACCAAAGCAAGAATCATACTGGCTGAGCACCTTATACTCCGTGGGGAATCGGTGTTCCCCCGGGGCTTTGCGGGGTGTCTCAGCAGCTTTATGCTTCGGCGCAGTGGCTCGCTCCTCTTTCGGTTTCACCGTATGAGCCACGCACCCTTTCAGCAGCGATTGCTCCGGCGGTGTCAGGCGGGGCTTTTTGTGGCTGCGGGCTTGCGCCACCGTCAGCGTCTTCCCGGTGTGGGCATCTGCCAGCAAATGAGAATCTGCTATGCCGGGGCGCGCCAAGATAGCATGCAGCGGGTAGTGCTGACGACTCCAAGTATTGTTTTGTTCATCCAAAATATAGTAGCTGTTCATAGGGGAATGGGGGGATTCGCTGCCATTATGGGGCGAAGGGTATCGTTAGACAAGACCTTTCTACAACAATTAGTTGTGGCGCAACTCTCTGAAAACTACTTTTCCTGCTTGTCATCCTATCATTTCTTTACTATAATGATGTGATAGGCAGAGACCGAGTTCTCCTGCTTCAACCTATCTCAGCGCACATGAAATCCCCCTTCAAGACCCTGCTCCGTTCGCTTTTCCTTGCCGCCACCATCATGGTCAGCTCACCCCCGGCAGAAGCCGTGGTCATTTACCCCCAACCGCAACACAACGGCATGCGTTCCGTCACCACTAGGGTGAAGGATGTGCAAGTCATCATGCGCAGCTCCGGGGATACCAGCGCCATGTGGCAGCGTCTCCCCAAAGTGGCAGAGGGCTACGCCATCGACATCACCCCCGGCAAGCTCACCATCTATGCCAACGATGAAGCCGGCCTGTACTACGCCCGCCAGTCCATCATCCAAATGCTCTACAATGTGCCGGGTGCCACCTTGGCACACAACGATGTCTTTGCAGATAAAACCTTGCGCGAACTCATTCACCTGGGAGATTTGCCCATGGGCATCCTCGTCGACTGGCCGGATTTGCCCGCACGCGGCGTGGTAGAGGGCTACTACGGTGCGCCGTGGAGCTTTGAATCCCGCTGCTCCATCTTCCGCTTCATGGGCCGCAACAAGATGAACACCTACATCTACGCCCCCAAGGACGACCCCTACCACCACGGCGACGGCTGTTACCAACCCTACCCCGCAGCCAAAGCTGCCGAGCTGCGAGACCTCGTGCAATACGCTCACAAACACCACGTGCGCTTCGTATGGGCCATTCACCCCGCCAACACCGTCAAGTGGCACGAAAATGACGGCAAAAACCAGCTGAATGCCCTGTGCGATAAGCTGCAACAAATGTACGACCTTGGCGTGCGCAACTTCGGCGTGCTGGTCGATGATTCCAGTGGCGAAATCGGCAAACCGGAGCGCCAAGTGCAGCTCACCAACTACATCTTGGAAAACTTCATCCGCAAGCACCCGGATGTGAACCAAACCCTCATCATGTGCCCCACCGGCTACAACCGCAGCTGGACCAATGAGCGCTTCCTCAACACCCTAGGCAACGGGCTGGATAAGAGCATCCCCGTCATGTGGACCGGCAACACCGTGGTGCATGATATCACGCTCGATGGCCAAAAATGGGTCAACGAACACGTCAAACGCCCCACCTTCATCTGGTGGAACTGGCCCTGCAACGATTTCAAGCGCAGCCGCCTCTCCATGGGCCGCACCTATGGGCTGGACACCTCGCACGAGATGAAAAACCAGATGAGTGGCTTCGTCGCCAACCCCATGGAGCATGCAGAAGCCAGCAAAGTGGGTCTCTTCGGCGTAGCCAACTACACCTGGAACATCGAGCAGTTCGAATCGCACTCCTCTTGGATTGCCGGCATGTACCGCCTGTACCCGCAACACCGCGATGCCATGCGAGTCTTCTGCGCACACAATTCCTACCTATTGCCCAATGGCCACGGCTACTTCCGCGAGGAATCCGTAGAAATTGCAGAAACAGCCCAGCAATTCATCTCCAGCATAGCCGCCGGCACCCCGGATATGAAAGCCGTGCAACTGCTCCAGCTGGAGTTCGACCGCATGGTCACAGCCGCACGCGAGCTCAAACACACCCAAAATCCCATCGCCGGGCTCTGCCAGGAAATCCGCCCCTGGCTCGATCAATTTGAGCTCACCGGTGTGGCAGGCGCCTCCATCATGACTGCTTTCACCACCTCAGATGCCTACCTCTTCTACTACTTCTTCGACACCGTGCAAGCCCTCTATGATATGCGCACCATCACCCGTAGCGAGTGGTCCACGCAGGGCGTGCGCCAGGTGGATGATGTAGAGGTAGCAGCCTATGCCATGACCCCCGTGCTCAACGCAGCCTTCTCATACATGAATACCCGCGTGTATGCCAACCTCTCCGGCCAGGAGCGCAGCGTGCCCAAGTTCACGGCCTCCTGCGGCAAAGCCAACGAAAACGCAGCAAAAATGATGGATGGCCGCCCCAACACCTTCTGGTCCAACGATGGGATGCAGGCCGCAGGCCAATGGTACTGCTTGGACCAAGGCTCCACCGTCAACATCAACAACATCTGCCTCATCACCGGTGGCCCCCGCCACAATGATTACCCCGCCTGTGT
The DNA here is from genome assembly GCA_017398355.1 of Akkermansia sp. Lineage (GTDB taxonomy): Bacteria > Verrucomicrobiota > Verrucomicrobiia > Verrucomicrobiales > Akkermansiaceae > Akkermansia. The sequence continues at coordinate 77,171 of JAFQGD010000058.1, forward strand.
GCAGTTCGAAATCTCGGATGATGCCACCAACTGGCGCCCCGTGGGTGCACCCCAATACGGCAACCAAGCCATTGTCAACCTCTCCAAATCCCCGGAGCGTGCCCGCTACGTGCGCTTCCGTATCCTCACCCCGCGCCGCAACTGGCTTTCCATCTGCGAATTCGCCGTCAACCGCTCCCTGCCTCCCTTTGTGGATTCCAACATCCCCGGCAGCAATCTCTCCGCCTACAGCAACAAGAGCGATATCGGCATCAACCGCGTCATGGAAGTCAGCAAACTGGTGCCCAAGGAATACATCTCGCTGGAGCTACCCACCCCCATGCACCCCGAGTTCGTAGAAATCAACCTCGAAAACGCCGAGCTCGCCTCCTGGGCTAAAATTGTGCTCACGCTCGAATCCGGCAAGGAGGTCCAGCTTCAAGGCCCGGTCGTCAAAAACCGCTTCCATCTCAAGAAAGGCCAGTTGCCGGCAGAGCGAATCAACGCTCTGCGCCTCCTCAACAACGGCGAGCAAGAGCAGGAAATCAAGGTGACTCTCTTCCGCATCGGCATCACAGAGGATGCCTTCGATACCGATCCCCGTGTACTCACCGATACGGACATCGCCTCCACCTACTTCTGCTCCAAAGCTCCGCTAGATGTCACCCTCCCCATCCCGGAAGGTACCACTGAGCTCATCACCGTGGGCAACGCCAAGTTCGAGGTCACCAATGCCACGCTCACCAGCGATGGGGAGCACCTGCGCTACTACAAGCTCCACCCCGGCGCCACCTCCGTGCGCATCACCCACCCGCAAAAGCCGCACACCTTCCTCAACGAGGTGATTTTCAAATAAAAGCACAGCGGCCACTCCCATCCCCCTCCGGTCCATGAAACGCACAGCCCTCAGCATCCTGCTTCTTGCAGCACTCGGCCCCGCCGCCACAGCGCAGGTGGCGGAGCCCGCCCCGCAGCCGACATGTCACCAAGCCACAACCACGCCGGAGCAACTGCTCCAAACCGCGCTAGAGGCATACAACACCCTCAGCGAGCTCCACGCCATCTGCAACGGCATCTCCCAAGATGACACCCCGGCCACCATCCGCGCCGCCACCGCCCGCCTGCGCCCGCTCTGTGCCCGGCTGCAAAGCCTCCCCACCCCGCAGCAGCGCCAAATCTGCCTACTGGCAGATGCCATCATCTGGCAGCAGGATTGGGTCTACTGCACCTACCTGGCAGAGCATGGAATCACCCTCGACCCTGAGGATAGCTGGGGTCTGGAGCTCCTTGCCCAACTGGCAGATAAAGCAAACCGGCGTATGCAATCCCCCCGCACCACGGCAGAAGAAAAAGCCGCATGGGGAGAGCTGCTGGCCCTATTTGGCGGCAAAAGCGCCCTGTCCATCCCCCGCCAACTCCTCAACAGCCGCTTGGCCAAAGATTACAAAACGGCTCTCGCCTTCTTCAAAGACTTCTGCGCCGCAGTGGCAGCCACAAACGAAACGCAGTGCCTGCAGCAGCTCCAAGAGCAAGCCCGCGTCCTTGATTACCTCCTGCGAGGTGGAGAGGCAGACCGCCTCCGACTCACCCACCTGCTCACCGCCTTTGCCCAAGCCCGGCAAAACCTGCGCGCCGATGGTCTGCTCCGGCCGGATGAAACATGCCCACCCCTGCCGCTCAGCCAGGCCCGCGCACAAGCCCTCGAGCCCTTCTTCACCCGCCTCCCCGCCCTCCGCGAGCTCCTGCCCTGAGCCACCACCCTTCCCCCGCCACCTGCCACAGCACTTCGCCGCAGCAACGCAAAAACCGGGACAAGGCACTGGGCCCTATCCCGGCTGTGCAAAAATGAATCTTGCAGCGCACGCGCACCTGTGGCTTACACCAACTGGGCAATGAGCGCCTCCCTATCGCCGGGGCAAAAATCCATGGGCGGAATCTCCGGCAACGTGTAGCACCCGGCAGCCAAGCGCTTGCTCGCGCGGGCTGCGCACACCATCACCTGCGCCGTCAGCGCGGGATTGTTGATGCGCATCTCGAACTTGAAAATCTGGTTCTGCGTAGCACCGGACACACCCTTGCGCTCCATGTACACACCGTGTCCCATATCCCGCAGAGAATCAATATCCGGCACCTGCTGCACATGCGTCTCATCGTGGCAGAAATAATCATCCGCCTTGATTGCAGCCTCCACCTCTGCAAAGGACGCTCCCTCCTCCAGCTGCACATACACCATGCGGCGGTGTACACCGGAACCCGTGGGAATCGTGAGCGAAAGCGCATCCTTCACCCCCGCCTTCGAGCGAGCCACCACACTGTGCCCCATGCTCATGCCGGGACCAAAGTTCGTGTACGTAATCCCCTTGGGCGCCATCGCCAGCATCATCGTGCGCATCACAGAATCCGAACCCGGATCCCAGCCCGCAGAAATCACCGCCACTGCATTGTTTGCCTTGGCCTGCGCACCCAAAGAACGGCGCAGCGCCACAATACCGCCATGGATATCGTAGCTATCCACCGTGTTGATACCCTTTGCCAATAGCGGCAGCGCCATCTCCTCCACGCTGCGGGTCGGCGTGCAAAGCAGCGCCACATCCACCGGCCCCAACTCGTCGATATCCGACACCGTCTTGATTCCATGCACCGGGGCGCTCCCCGCGCGGCGTACAATGCCTACTAATTCCATATCCGGCGCGGCACGCAGTGCATCCACCGCATACTTGCCGATATTACCGTATCCGACAATGGCTACCTTAATCATCTTCGTGATTCTTTCTGGCTTGCGTTGTTATTTTCTTGCAGCAAAGCATCCTGCCCCGCTGCGCGCGTATTTTATCCCATTCCCCACGCCAACGCAAGCGCAGACTTGCACATTGTCACACTTTTTTAGAATTATTCCATTATGCTACTCCCATTCTTCCCCCCAACACCTCCGCAGGCGCAAAGCTTCGGCTCACCTCGGCGTAGCCCGGCAAAGACGGGCAAGCTCACACCGCCTTCGCCGCCGCATAGCCCAAGCCAAAGCACAGCAAGCTCCCCACCACCGTCGCCAAAATATACCCCCCGCAAAGCCAATACTGCCCATCGCGCAGCAGCATCGTATTCTCAAACGCAAACGCCGCCAGCGTTGAATACCCGCCACACAACCCCGCCGTCAGCGCCAAGCGCAAATGCGGCGATTCCACCAATCCCCCCATAGCCAACCCACAAAAAAGCCCCATGCACAAACACCCGCCAAAATTAATCAGCAACGTATGCCAAGGCATATCCGTCGCCGTAATCCCCCAGCGCGTGCAGATCACATAACTCGTCAAATACCGCAACACCCCGCCCACAAAGCAGCCACAGCCTATATACAACAACGTCTTCAGAGATAAAACCATCGTACTCGTCTCCCCTCGCGCCCCCATTCTAACACACCCGCCCCCTTTTGAAAAGCACCACAGCCACACATGGCATAGAAAAAAGATGAAAACATCATCTGCCAGGGGCTGCAAATTGATGAATAGACGCTATTTGTTCTCATCATGGTCCAACGCACAACATGGCAGGATGAATAGTAGAAAGGAAGCTCTGAATGGGAAAAGCCTCGGGGCATTTGCTCGTCATAAATAACTTTGCGAAAGCGATTTCCACACAGAATCCATCGCCAAGTTTGATAAAAAGGCGCTGCATTCAATAAGGCATTTTCACATGGGCTCAGCCCAATTAATTCAAAGCTCGTTGTTGTTTGCGGCGAATGCGCTCCCACTTCTCCCGCGCCAGCTGTTGCATATCTATTGCCGGGTCATTTTCATCGACAATTTCCACACCCAACATCGTTTCGATAACATCCTCCATGGTGATGATTCCGCGAAAACCGCCGTATTCGTCAACAACTGTTGCAATGTGCTCCTTTTTTTCGACAAACTGTTCCCAAATAGTGTAAACGGATGCTTCTTCTCCAAAAGACAAGATGGGGCGTATAATATCTGCCACTTTGCATGTAAAATCATCTTTTGCTAATTTTTCCAACATGGTCGTTCTGAGTATATACCCGGTTATGTACTCCTTGTTTTCAGCAAAAACAGGTATGCGGGTAAAAAGCAGTTCCAGCTTCTCATACGCATCTTTCAACGTACATGCTTCTGTCACGGCCTCCACAATGACACTGGGCGTCATAATATCGCGGGCTTTTACCTGCGAAAGCTTCATACAGCTTTGGAGTATATGGCTTTCCTTTTCTTGGAAAACACCCTCTGCGGCACCGATTTTTACCATAGCGTGAATTTCTTCCCGACTGACCGTAAGTTGTTTTCCTGATGGCGTAAAAACACGTGTAATAAATTCAGAAAGCCAGACCAGCGGCCAGGTAATGATGATAAGAATGCGAATGATGCTGGTACAAGGCATGGCAAGATGACGCCAGTATGAGGCACCTATAGTCTTGGGTATTATTTCAGAAAAAACCAAAATAAGTAGGGTAAGTACCGCAGATATAATACCGAAATATGCTTCTCCGAATATTTTTGTAGACTCCGAACCAACGCCGGCGGCTCCGATAGTGTGAGCAATTGTATTGAGGGAGAGGATAGCTGCAACAGGGCGATCAATGTTGTTTTTGTACTCTCGCAACAAAATAGCCGGTTTGTGCCCCTCAAGTTCCTTTATTCGGATGAAAGAATCGGGGGTCGACAACAAAACAGCCTCCAGCACAGAACAAAGGAACGACAAAGCCAGCGCACCGACCAAATAAATGAATAAAAGCGTCATAAGTCTGTCATTATACACCATTACCTCAATGTTGCTACCTGTTTGTTTGTCAGCGCTGTATTTTTGAGTCCGCATGCCTCAAAAATACAGTCTCGCACGGTCACTTCCCCCGAATGAAACTGACACATGAACAGCCGGAGGCCTCCTAATTGAGCCGCAAACAGATTCACATATCTCTCAAAACATGCAAACAAGTGATTGAAAAGCTACTTAATTCCAACGAAATAAAATGCAGGAAATCAAAATACCTCAAGGTGAAGAATGTCTTCGGCAGAGCCTGCGCGATTATTGTAACGCCATGCAGTCATGGTGGCACGAACACCTACAAGCGCCCCCACCGACCGCCCCTCGGTAGCTGCGGGGCAAGAAATTCTTGCCCATCGCGCGCAGATGCAGCAAGGAAGCCATGGAATACTTACTTCAACGAGTCCGGGGTGCGAGAAGCCCCGTGATACTCTCTGAGAATCGGGGTGAATTTGAGTCTCGCTTTGTTCAATATGACGGTATAACTACTGCGGGTTGCTTGACTTACGAGCTCCAAATGTTACAATATCATTGCGTCCGAAAGGTGACGTTTTACGGTATGACCATAGATGAAGTTAAGAAGCTGATAGCTAAGGATGAAACACGCACGCTGGAGTTGAAGAAGACGACCAGCGAACTTCATCGTGGCATGGAGACAGCTTGCGCATTCCTGAACTCGGATGGCGGCTGGCTCATATTCGGTATTGCCCCGAATCTCAAGATTACCGGACAGAATGTGACGGATGCCACCCGGCAGGAAATCGCAAACGCACTACGCAAGATTGAGCCCGCTGTTGACGTGGATGTAGAGTACATCGAATTGCCGGGCAAACCGGATTTCTATGTCATTGCCATCTATTTTGATGCCGCCAACTTCAAGAATGGTCCATACTCTTTTGATGGTCGCGCTTTCTACAAAGTGGAGAGCACTACGGCGGTCATGCCCCGCACCATGTACGAGGAGCGCCTCAAGCTGAGCAATCCCCGCCGATTCAGCTGGGAGAACATGCCCAACCCGGAGCTACAAGTGGCTAATATTGATGCGGAGATGGTGTTTCAGACTCTGCACGATGGTATTGGAGCCCGCCGCATCCCGGCCTCCAACATGACCCTGCAAACCCCGCTGCAAGTGATGCAGAAGCTGGGAGTGGCTCGCAATGACGGAGTGCTGCTGAATGCCGCAAATGCCTTATTCGGTCTCGACCCCACCATGCACCACATTCAATGTAAGGTTCGCTTGGCTCGTTTTGAGGGAAGCAACAAGCTTGTCTTCCGCGACCAGACCGTGTGTGAGGGCAACCTCTTCAAGCAGTATGATGCCGTTATCGACTTCTGCCTGAAACACCTCAACCTTGCAGGGCGCATGGATAGCAAGTTCCGTCAGGATACCCTCACCGTTCCCTATACGGCCATCAAGGAGGCCGCCATCAACATGCTGTGCCACCGCTCATGGAATGCGGATAACCTCACCCCCAGTCTGGCCATTTATGACGACCGCATGGTGTTCCAGAATCCCGGTGCGTTCCCGCCTGGCATGAACTGGAAAGATTTTGTGGACGATAGCATAGGCTCCATGCCCCTCAATCCTACCATTGCCAACGTATTCTACCGCCGTGGTACCATGGAATCCTGGGGACGCGGCATCTCGCTCATCATGCAAAGCTGCCGCGAGCAAGGTCTGCCCGAGCCAAAGATTGAAATTGTGCCCAATTTCGTGAACCTTACCATCAGGTTTAAGGACTTGTTGTCTGCACAAGGCTCACCCCAAGACACCCCAAGACACCCCAAGACACCCCAAGACACACCCCAAGTCCACCAACTTAATCAACAGTCGGAGGTATCGGCTGTGCAAAACAAGATTATCAAGTTCTGCCAAACACCTCGCTCAGTCGCAGAAATTGCAGAAATGCTTGGAGTTAAGGATAAGAAATGGGTAAAGGATAAATACATGAAGCCCCTCATTGGCTCGAAACTTGCACTCACTATCCCCGATAGGCCAAATAGCCGCTATCAGAAGTATCAAACCATTGAGGAATAGACAAACAAAGAATACGTTATACAGTGATAGAAGAGTGGCATACGTTATGCGAGACAAGGAACAAGCCCCGCCGAATCATTTTAATACGACAGGTCAGGAAATTCTCTTTGGCCCTTTTATAGAACAATTAATACCTTTACTTAAGCGCCTGCCTGAAAAGATGAAAACCTTAATGAAATGGTTAAGCTTCGCTACTTCACCTAAGGTGATTCTTTTTTTGTTTTTAATCTTTATTTTGGGCATTTGGGGAAGCTACATTTTTTTCATGAAAGCCAGTCCAGAATGGTTTATAGGGATACTTCCCGAGAATTTTGTAAGTTCTGGAGCAGCAGGTGCAGCTAAAGATATAAATTATGCTGAACTAGGTGATAGCTATGGCTTTATCAATACTCTCTTTGCCGGATTTGCAGTCATAGGTGTTGTTTTTACTCTTTGGCAACAAAGTAAAAATATTAAACTACAAGCAAAATCAATTGAGCAACAAAGTACTTCCATTCAACTTCAACAAGCCAGTATAATTGCTCAAATTAATGCTGCAAATGAACAATCGAAAGTTAATAATGCTCAAATTAAGGCAACGTGGATGCAAGATGCGATGATGCTTATTTCACACTTGTCAGGCGAAGTTCAAAAACTGTCAATTTCATATACCTGCGAAGATGGCATAACTATCAACACTAAAAGAGGAATCGAGGTTGTAAAGCTAATGTTTGAATTGTCGTGTCTTATTTGTGTGTTTAAGTTAGCTTCATCTCTTGCCAGAAAACGTGGAAATGATTCTTCTTCGTGTGATTTCTACTTTTGGGAAGTAAAAAACACGTTTAACGATTGCCTGATTGAGCTTAAGCATTTCATGACTATTCGAAAATATGTGATAAAACGCATATTTGCATACGCTGAATTGTCCACACAGGAAAAAGAACAGTTACTATTCACGTTGCCATTAGAGGAGACAAAGGAAATTACACTTTTGCGAGCTCTTATGATTGAAACAATACCCGTGAACGCATCACAGGAATACAATGAGTTATCTGTTATAGGTATTACTGATGAATCAGTAAAAGAGAAGGCATGTTATATTTTGGCAAAAAACACTTCAAATTGTCTTCGCGAAATTATAAGTAATGTGTTGAAAAAACAGAGAAGTTTTAACAATTATCAACCTTCTGAATTCGAGCAAATTATCATGGATATGAATGTGGCATTACTAAATCCTGATATTTACAATGAGTTGCAGGATATTGCTAAACAACTCATTAATGAGGGGATGGAAATGTCTCTATAAAGGTGGTCGCTCAGTAGTTCTTACCAAGGCCGCACAAGCTTCCCAGAATAGAATTCGCCGAAGAATCAGGCGTTGCAGGGTATTTGCAAGGAGAAGAAATAAGTAGTTTCGCCTAAAGCGCGACATAATGATGTCGAAATTCCATTCCCGACTTGACTCATAAAGGGTAGAAGCGTATAATACCAAAAGCATGGATTGTAGGGTATTTAGCTTCTTTTCAGGGGCTGGCTTTTTAGACTTAGGCTTTGAAAAATCTGGGGTTGACGTAGTTTTCGCAAATGAAATCTATGGCGATTTTGCATACTGCTACCGCTATGGCATTAAAGGTAGCCCCGATGCCATAGATGTTGCTAAACATATTGATTGTATTTGGTTTAATGGAGGTATGCCCTTTGTCTTTGAAGTGGAACATTCAACAGGGGTTACTTCTGGACTCTGTCGAATGAATAAACTGAGAGAGCGTTCTCACATAGATACTGACTATGTAATCGTGGCTCCTGATGCGGATAGGCAAATGGTTCTTCAAAAGGCTAACTCAACTCAGTTTGAAGATATGAGGTTGTGGTATATGCCCTATTCCCATCTTATTGAAATGAGTGATTTTGCCGCTAAACATCCGTATAGAGGCAATTCGAGAGCCCGAGGAAGTTTTGCAAAAATGTTTATGGAAGAGATTAACGCATGATGTAAAGGAATAATGCGTTAGTGCTATAAATTGCATTATTTGAATTTTCTGATATACTAGCCTACATGAGCGAGAAAGATATCAATAAAAAGGCATTTGATGAAGGGACTCTCTTAAAGCTTAAAATATTCCAAGAGTGTTTTCGAGAATGGTTTCCTGTTTTTCTTTATACTCCTGGCATAGAGAGAATTTGTATTTACGATTTATTTGCAGGAAGTGGCTATGATACGGAAGGCAATCCTGGCTCTCCAATTATTTTATTGGAAGAGGCGAGAGGGAATGAATACCAGCATTGCTCAAGATTAAATCAATGCAAAAATTTAAAAGTAATATTTGGATTTAATGAGAAGAATAAGAAAAAAGCAACTCTTCTGCGAGAAAACGTGGAGAGAAGTCAAGTTTCATGTAAGAGCAAATGCCCGCTTAGAGTAGAGGATTGTGTAATGAGTAGGACGGCTGTTGCCAGTCAAACTTTTGATGAAATAACTCAAAGCATACGGTTTAACGCTTTTATGCAGGATGAAAAAACAGCGAAATTTCTCCTTTTAGATCAGTATGGAATCAAGGAAATAACTGAAACCGTTTTTCTTTCGCTAATTTCTTGTCCCAAAACAGACTTTATATTTTTTATTTCTTCATCTACAATAAGAAGATTCTCTAATGAGCCTTCTATAAAAAAATATTTTGAAACCGAAAAAATAGATTTTGATAATTCTAAACCTAAGGAATGTCATCGATTAATAGCTGATTATTATCGTTCATTAATTCCGCATGATAAGGAATATTATCTCCACAGTTTTACGATTAAGAAAGACGCGAATTTCTATGGCCTGATTTTTGGTTCTTCCCATTCCCTTGGAATGGAAAAGTTTTTGAAAGTATGTTGGAAATACGACAAATATTCAGGTGATTCCAACTGCAATTTGGATGAAGACCATGATTTTGGAATATTATTCGAGGGCAGTGGAACCCGCCATAAAATTGACGCAGTCAAAAAGGAGATAAGAGAAGCTGTTTTGTCTGGTACTATTTCCTCAAACAAGGAAGGCTTGCTTTTTGCTCTGAAAAAAGGCTGTCTTCCGATTGTTTTCGTTGAAGTGATACAGGAATTGAAAAAAAACGGGGAGATTACAATATCGGGTATCTTTAATAGACAGTCGACTAAGATACATCAAGTGCCTGAATACCATATTACTCGACCATGAAAACCTCAAAGATAGAATGGACAGAGAGGACTTGGAATCCTGTTACTGGATGTACCAAAATTTCCCCTGGCTGTCAGCATTGTTATGCAGAAGTAATGGCAAATCGATTACATGCCATGGGGCAGGCGAAATACGCGAATAACTTCAAGTCTACAATGCATGAAGAAGAAGTTACTCTTCCCCTATCATGGACTCAACCGTCCCTTGTATTTGTCTGTTCAATGAGTGATTTATTTCATCCAGATGTTAGTTTTGAGTTTATTGATAAGATATTGAATGTTATGGAGATAACTCCGCATCATACCTATCAGCTACTTACTAAGAGAGCTAATAGGATGCAGGAATATTTTTCCAAACGAAAAGTACCCGATAATGTTTGGGTCGGAGTTACAATTGAATCCTCGACAACTAAACATAGAATTGATTGTTTAAATCGTATATTGGCAAGCACAAAATTTATATCGTTCGAGCCTTTGCTGGATGATATTGGAGATATAGATCTTTCCTCTATTCAATGGGTGATTGTTGGTGGCGAAAGTGGGCCAAAAGCAAGGCGCATGGAAAAAGAATGGGTTTTATCTATAAAGAAAAAAGCCAACGAAAACAATGTCCCCTTTTTCTTTAAACAATGGGGGGCATGGGGTGAAGATTCGGTAAAAAGGAGCAAAAAGGCTAACGGAAGAACATTAGACGGTAAAATATATTCTTCTATGCCTAAATAGCTCTAGAAAATTTGTTCATACATTTTCGATGGTACAGTTCCCGCATAGCGGAGCCATGCAATATCGTACACATAGGTCGGGGCGAGCGGGAGACCTGTTCCGAGAGCTTGAACGAGGACGCGACCGTTCCCTCGGTCTTCCAGCACCACATAGGTGATAGAGCCGTCCTCGCCGGGGTCGAGCCACTCTTCCCTGATTCTGACGATATCGCCTCTCTTAGTCTCCCGTTCTTTCATGCCTGTTTCTGATTGCGGCGTCATTATACCTTAATTTATTGCCTGAGTAAACTTGAATCGAGGACATGGAACATATAGTTCCCTTTTTCAGTAGGTTTCCCGGAGGATGGTGGCGATTTCCTCCGGGGTATGGTCGAGCATATCGAGCGTTTTGGATAGCACCATGCGGGTAATGCCGAAGGTGTCGCAAACATCCGTAACGGAGCGGAGCTCGCCGGAATGTAGCTTCTGCTCCAGCACGAGGGCGTTGGCCATTCGAATGGCTCGTTTTGTGGGTCGGCAGCCCCCTTGAATGCGGTGAATTAATGTATTACACCTAACTTTTCTCGTTTCTCTTATTGGCTCATGTTAGCATACTTGACATGGATAAAATTGAACTACTTAAAAAAGTAATGGACCGCACCCCATTGGGACAAGCTCCGTTCTTAACGAAATTGGAAGCAAAACTTTCTCTTTCGTCATTAAAAAGCGATCCCATCGACAGAGAATGCAGCATGACCTGTGATGTGATTGATAGCATATGCGAAATGGTTATAGGATATGTTCAAAGCCACGCCAATTTCTTTGAGAATCCAGATTGTTGTTGCGACTCATTTCGGCGCGCTATGGCAGCAGACAAACTGGCTAATCACCTACTAGCTCAAGAGATGCGAAAAATGAGAGAGCACGAAAATGTGTCTCATCACAGGGCAACTTAAGCCCGCATCATTTCCCTAACACGTACAAGCCGGGATTTACCCCCCTGCCCTACGGCCAAAATGCACCGTGCATGGCCCGCTGGTGATACGCGGGGTGAGATGCGCGCGACACAAAAACCAGCCTCCTGCTCGCGAGGGTGTGGGGGCTTTTCGCTTGCGCGGGGGATAGATGGCAGTTAATGCTTGAAAATCAATTACAAGATGGACATTTCAAATATCACATTGAAAAAAGTGGCGCTACTGCGCGAGAAAATGGCGGGGCGCGCGGCCTAGGGCAGGGCAGACGCATTAGGAATATGACAAAAGGGCAATAAAGGAGTAAAGCGCTGGATTTAATTATTTTCGCCCGGTAAGCCAAAGAGGATACGTTCCAATTCTGCCGTATTCCAAGCAGCAAGTTTGCGCTTGCGTCTCAGCGGCTTGTCGAATCCAGGCC
>JAFQGD010000059.1 GCA_017398355.1 Akkermansia sp.
GAAGTACCGCTGATAGTCATATAGGTGGCATCTATCGCACTATTATTCATCGTAGCTCCGGCCACGGTTATTTGATTATAGCCGCTCACCGTAATAGTGCCTGTGCCGGATGTATTGCCATTGAACAAGAGGGTATCGCCAGACGCCAATGAGCCAGAGTTATCCAGCAAGCTCATGTTGCCGGAGTAGGCGCTCATATCCCCGGAGAATTCATAGTGTTGCCTATCCGTAGATGCCCCGCTCGGGCGCTTGAATTCACCCGTTCCCGTAATCGTGCCGGTAAATTTATACGTCGTGTTTCCATTACCGTTGTTGATAATGGCCGACCTTATCTCAACATCATTCGCAATGGTATACACACTACCATAACCGGATGCATACAGATAGTCATTATTCTGCCCATCCATGTTCAGAATAATCTTATACGCTGCCGGGGTGTTGATGAGCCTATTATCATATGTGCCATTACCCTCAATCGTCACGGTCGGGATATCGATATCTGCATCTGCCAACGCCCCTTCGATGGTGAGAGCCGTAAGTGTAGTCTGCGGGCCATCGCTGGCCATAATGACCTTGTTGATATCGAAGGAGGCACCCAGATCCAAATCATCAACATAAGTGACGGCCTCACCCTCCCCGGCTGCCATTGACAAATCCAAGGTGTAGTTCGTCTCGCCCTTGGTCACCACGCCGGTCAGGGTATACGTCCCTACCTCACGAGTCACGTTTTCAAAGGGAGTGAATGTGATAGTGGCAAACTCAATACCTCCTTCCCAGCCCTCATTCTTTGTCGCATAGACATCTGCCGTGGTGTTGGTGGATATGCCATAGCCAATCTGATTTGCATCGTTGGCACCATCAGTCGTTTGATACTTGGGAGTGCCCAGCACAATCGCCTGCGTGCTGCCTACCAATGCAAACTCTTGGAAGGCATGACCATCCGTGCAACTATGTGCATATGCATTCTCATAATTGTAGGTAATCGTAAACGTCAACGTATTCGTGGTGTTATCCACATTGTATACTTGACCACCGGTTGTATGATACGTTGCAATGGACTGCATCCAGCCCTGGGCTTTGATAGCACCATCCACCCATGACGGATCAGATCTGCCGGAGGTGAAAACCCAACTCTCTTGGTCTGCCAGCAAATCATAGGTATCTGCCCAAGCTGAGCCTGTGGCGAAAGTAACGGAGGAAACTGCAGCAAAGCATGCCAAAAGTGCCTTGCGAAGACGCGTGGGGAGATGTAATTTCATGATATGTGGAGGGCAACGGAAGATTGTACGCCCGACTACAAGCGAAGTCAAGCCATACTGCGACATTTTGATATTTTTGTACAGTTTTTAGCGTGATTTGCACAGTAATAAATAAACAAAGACCGCATTTGGCTATAAACAACATGAAATTCCGACGGATAGAGGGATGGCATCCGCCGCCGCTCCGCAGGAGCTATGGCGAGACAAGCCTTGCACAATGAACAAGGGGGGATGGGAGAAGAGAATTCAAAAAGCAGACCGCCCTCACGAGGGAGTGGTCTGCTTTGAAAAGAAGGGGTGGAGGTGCGCTTATTTCTTTTTGCGGGAGGCGCACTTCTTGGTAGCGGGGACGCTCTGAATGGGAGCGAGAGTACGCTCGATGCGCTTCCAGCTCCAATCCCAGCGGTCGAGGGAGGTGAAGCAGGCTTCCAACAAATCGACACTGGCTTGGATATCCGTCTTGTGAGCCATTTCGATGCTCTGGTGCACGTTGCGCACGGGGATGGAGATGGCACCGGTGATGGCACCGCCGGCGGTGAACTTCTGCATGGCACCGGCATCTGTACCGCCGGCGGCCAGGAGTTCGAGCTGGTAGGGGATGTTGTTTTCTTCGCACAGAGCGGTCATGAACTTGACCATGCGAGAATCGGTGATGAGGGTGCCATCATACACCTTCACGGCCGTACCCTTGCCCAGAACGGTGCATTTATCGTGAGCGCCGGAGCCGGGGGTATCGAACGCGATGGTCACGTCCAAGGCGAAGGCGAAAGTGGGGGAGATAGCCAAGGTGGCAGCCTGAGCACCACGCAGCCCCACTTCTTCCTGCACGGAGAAGACGGCGTACAAATCGTAATCGGGGGTCTTGCCGGCAGCCTTGATGGCGCGGATGGCCTCAATCAGCAGGTAGCAGCCGCCACGGTTGTCGATGCTCTTGACATTGAGACAATCTCCCATTTCAATCATATCACCCACGCGGGTGATAGAATCGCCGATGGAGACGTACTTTTCAACTTCTTCTTTGCTCATGCCCAAATCGACCACATAGTCGGTGACGGCGGGCATTTTGGTGCGCTCCTCGGGGCTCATCACGTGGATGGGCTTGACACCCATGCAGCCGGGGAGATCCTTCTTGCCATGGACGATGACTCGCTGGGCGGTGAGGGTCTTGGGATCGAAGCCACCCAGGGGGAGGATACGAATGAAGCCGTTGTCATCAATGTGGCGCACGATGAAGCCGATTTCATCCATGTGGGCGGCGCACATGATGGATTTTTCGCTGCTCTTGCCCTTGATGAGCGCGGTCACGTTGCCGATGTTGTCTACGGAGATTTCATCAGCAAGGGGGGTCATCACGTCGATGATAAGGTCGCGGATGCCGTATTCGAAACCGGAAGCACCGGTTGCTTCGCAAAGCTGTTTGAAAAGTTGGGTATTCATCGGGGGGGATGATACGCCTTTCCGGCTGAAATAGCAAGGGATTTTGCCGAGACGTACACACAAAATGCGAATGACAGGGGCACCGGGCAACCCTATCATTCGCGTATGAAAGCAGGTGCTTGCAGCTCAGCCGATGGTCACTTCACCGCAGAGAGGCTCACCGGGGGCGAAGGTATGGGGGCCTTTCACGATGAGTTTTTTCACCTTTTTGAGGGAGGGAACACCGAGGGAATCGAGGGAATCTACAAGCTTATAGGTCTTGGTATCCAGCAACACCACGGGGGTGATACCCCCGCATTCCGGGGCTAAGCTCATGAGCCCATCTGCGCCGATTTCCACTGCATCGGAGCGCAGCAGGAGCAAATCCGAGCAGGTTTTGACGGGGAAGAAACGGCTGCGGGGCACACACACGGCACATGCACCCGGGAAGCTCTGAATGGCGGCACCCATGGCCGTTTCCAGCTGGTACACCTGCGGTGTAGCGGCATCTCGCGGGTCTACGGTTTTGGTATTGCGGATGACAGGCAGGGGGATGACACCGCCATTGCTCCGCTGATATTCGCGGAGGGCATCCAGGCGAATCCAAAGGTTGTTGGTGTTGAAATAGCGGTGTTTATCGATATTTTGGAATTCCGGCACATCGGACTCGGGGCACTGGGCCACCTCTCGCAGAATGGGCTGACCATCATCCTTGCGGATGGCTAAGTGACCACCTTTTTTATCGGCCTCGGTGCGGCGGGTCACTTCCATCACAAAGGGGGCACCGCTCTTGGCAAACCAGCTCAGGAAGCGAGGGTCCATCTGGGCACCCAAATTGTCCGAATTGGACACAAAGGCGTATTTCACTCCGGCAGCAAGCAGCTTATCCAACCACCCGGAGCCAAGCAAGGCCGGATAGATATCCCCATGCCCCGGGGGACACCATTCCAAATCCGGATTGGAGGGGAAAGAGACGGGCTCAAGCGTATCTACGCAGAGTTTTGGTACGCGGTTTTGAATCATTTCCACCTTCTGAGCATCTGCAAATCCTTCTGCTGCATAGCGGGAGAGGTAGGCCATGGTATCCTCGCTCGTGGAGAAAGAGTTCATGAGCAACAGGCGCACCGGAGTGCCGGCTTTCTGCCCAAGGCTGATGGCTTGGCGCACAATCAAATCCAGGAAGGTTATGCCGGGCTTAATCTCCAGCAGACTCTTAGCTTTTTGCAAGCCCATGCTGGTGCCCAAGCCACCATTGAGCTTGATGAGTACGGCTTGGGAAAGCAAATCCGCATCTGCCGCCGGGCTTTCTGCTACGAGGGCATCCCAATCAGCTATTCCTTCGGCCGGTAAAATCTCCGTCTCAGGTATCATCATGGAGCGCTTGGATTCCAGCACATCCACACAATGACGAAAAGCATCTATCGCTGCGCGGGAAAGCCCCACAGCTTCCATCTTGCTCTCAATGGCATCAAAACGGCTCATGGCTGAGTTGAGTATAACGCCGCAGCAACGCTGTTTCAATGAAAAAGACGCGGCAGGGGCAAAAAAAAGCAATTAATCCGCAGCGTTCGACATATCTAAGTGGCTTACGGCAGTTTGCGGGCGCACCGCCATATCCAAAGCGACGTCTGCCACATGGGCCGCGTTCTCATCAAAGCGGTAGGCCAAGCAATCCGGGCATGAGTCTACCGCCTTGTCTACAATGGCACCGCACACAAGGCACACTTTGTAGCTTGTGGGGTCATTCACGATGGTATTGGCCATTTCTTTGCGGTCGGGGGTCGTCATGCTGGCACTATATCGCCCTGCTCTCTCTGCGGCAAGCCAAGGATATGTCATATCAGGACAAAGGCATGGGAATGATGCCACCATCGCATGATGCCAAATTTATAGAATACGGTTCATTCACACCGGATGCAGAGCTAATTTTTGCGCATGAGTGCGGCAAATGAGCAAAAACCCCGCAAACAGATAAAGCTGCTTGCGGGGCTGAAAGAAAAGGTGAAAGGAGAATTACTTCTCTTCGATGGTCACGTCGTACTCGCGGCCCATGATGTTGAGCTTCATGTTGCGGCCGGAGATGGCAGCGGCAACACCCACGGTCGTGAGAGCGGCGGGAGCGCCGAAGTTCTCCTGCTTGGGAGTGGTGGGCGGCTCGGGCTTCTTGCCGGCGTAGTAGTCTTCCAGCTGCTGCGGGAACATGCAGTAGATGACGCAGTTCTCATCCGTAGCGGGCATACCCTTGGCGGTGAGCTTATCGCGCAAATCCTGCATACCGGGCTTGATGAGATCTGCGGGGCGGCAGGTGATGGGTTCCTTGCCCATCTTCTTTGCGCACATGGCCTGCAGCTCGGGGTCCACAGGAGCGGGGGTGCGGCCATAGTAGCCAAGAGCCACGTCGGCACACTGCGGGGTGATGTTCTTCCAACGGCCGAACTTGACGTTCATCATGGCCTGCACACCCACAATCTGGGAGGTGGGAGTGACCAAGGGAATCCAGCCGAGAGCCTTGCGCACCACGGGGATTTCAGCGAACACTTCCTCGAACTTGTCGGTCATATTCATCTCCTTGAGCTGGCTGCGGAAGTTGGAAAGCATACCACCGGGTACCTGGTAACGCAGGGTATCGCTGTTCACAATCTCATTGGCATGGCTGGTGAAGCGGGAAAGGCTATCATACACAGGCTGGAGCATGCCGGAAATCTGGGAGAGTTTGGCCTTGAAATCGGCCTCGTCTGCCAGCTGCGGAGCGCGATCGTAGCCATTCATGAGAGCCAGCATGCGCATGCAGTCGGGCTGGCCGGTACCGTTGGCGAAAGGAGCGATGGAGACGTCCACGGCATCAGCCCCGGCGTTGATACCGGCCACATAGGTGGCGGCGCCAAGACCGGCTGTTTCGTGGGTGTGAATCCACACAGGCAGGTTGGTGGCCTTCTTGATGGCTTCCGTCAGGGCTGCGGTTTCAGCCGGGGGGATAAGGCCGGCCATATCCTTGATGACGATGGCATCTGCACCCATATCGGCAATTTCCTTGGCCAGGTTGGCGAAGTACTCAAGATTGTGAACGGGGGAAGTGGTGTAGCAGATGGTACCGTGAGCCTGAGCGCCGGCTTCCTTGGCAGCCTTAATGGAGGTGCGCATGTTCTGCGGGTCATTGAGGCAGTCGAAGATACGGAAGATGTTCATGCCGTGCTTGGCGCTCAGCTTCACGAAAGCTTCCACCACATCATCAGCATAGTGGGTGTAGCCCACCAAGTTCTGGCCACGCAGCAACATCATGTGCGGGGTCTTGGGAGCCAACTTTTTGAGGGTATCCAAGCGATCGAAGGGGTGTTCGCCGAGGAAACGAAGACCGGAGTCAATGGAAGCACCACCCCATGTTTCCAAGGCAGAGAAGCCCATGGTATCAAGGATGGGGGCGATTTCGAGCATCTGCTCGGTGGACATGCGCGTAGCAGCCAAAGACTGGTGACCATCGCGCAGGACAGTGCAGTTGAATGTAGCGGGTTTCATATTATTAAAAAGCTTCTGGGTAGATTTCAACCTCTTGCGGGGGATGGTATCACAGGAAAATGGCAGAGTCAAGCGAGGAACCTAGCATAGCAACAAATTATTTTGCTTGTGCGGGCACAAAATGTGTGATTGAATGCGGAGCAGATACCTGCATGCGGGGTAAGCATGCAGCAGAATCTCCCGGAGGCGGTGAGGAGCCGCAGGAAATAGATGGGGAAGACGGTGAGAATCCGTCGCTGTGCCGCAACCGTATTGAGTCTGAGTATCCCATGGCTCTAAGTCGGAATGCCAGCCAGGGGATTCGCCTTGAATCAGGAGGACATCGGCGCAGCACCGAGACTCCACTAGGCATCTCATTACCATGAAAGAAAGAAAGAATGCACCCCAGTGGGGTGTTGCAGCAGTTGTGCTTGCCCTTGGAGCGGCAAGTGATTGTGCCTACGCACAAGCAGAGGCAGAAGTGGAAGCGGAATTGCCGCCGGTTGTGGCAGTGGCTCACGATGGGCTGGAAATTCCGTACGACCGCACGGGAGTATCCGTAACGGTATTGGAAGCCAAGAAAGAACGGGAAGCCGGGCGATACAAATTGAGCGATTCGCTCAGCACGGTACCGGGTGTGTACATTTTGCCCGGCGGAGGGAACAACCAGCGAGGCAACACGGCCAATATCGCCATACGAGGCATGAGCAGCGCCACCGAAACACTACCGATGATAGATGGCATGCGTATTTTCAATGCCACGGGTAGCAGCAACCTCACCCCCAACATCATGGGGCGAGCCAATATGTTTGATATAAAGCAAGTGGAAGTACTGCGAGGAGCGGAGGGTGCTACCTACGGTGGCGGAGCCATGGGCGGAGTCATTTTCATGGAGACCCCCAAAGGAGAGGGAGCCCCCACCGGCAGTCTTTTCAATGAGTACGGCAGTTTCGATTCCTACACGGGTAATGCCACCTTCCAAGGTAAAACGGAAAACACAGCCTTTTTTCTTTCCTCTACGTACGAATGCACCAACAACGATGTGCGCTATGCGAATGGAGCAGAACCAAGTATAAGCCACGCAGGAGAGTATGAAAACTATAGCCAAGCGCTACGCTTAGACCATGACCTGACGGAAAACACGGGACTGACCCTGACATACCGCAGAGAGGATGCGGCATACAACTATTATACCCCGGATCCGTACTATGGGGGGCTGCAGCCCTACACATTCCGCACCAACTTGCTGACAGCCAAGGCGAGCAGCAACATGACAGAGGAGTGGACGAGTAGTCTCATGGCCGGTTACTTTGGCAACGACTACATGTTTGGGCATGGCAACTACTATGATACGCGCAATGTACAGGTAGAATGGCGCAACGCTTACAAATGGAGCGAACACCACACCACCACAGCAGGCCTCACTTGGATGCGCAGCCAATATGACGGCACCAACAATGGAGAACGCACGCCTTATAGTGGATTGGAGAACACCTACAGTTTCTTTGCAGAGCATCTGTATGCCCCATCCAAACAATGGGATAACAGTGTAGCGTTGCGCTTGGACCATAGCAGCATCTTCAACGCACACTTCACCACGCGTGCTGCCAGTAGCTATCATTTCAATGAGAATCACACCCGTCTGTTCGGTTCATTCGGCACCGGATACCGTGCCCCCGGCTCCTTACAACGCAGCAATGCAGCCGTATCTTGGTACGGCACAACTTACCACGGCAACCCCGCGTTGGAATGCGAGGAGAGCATGAGCTTTGATATCGGCCTGGAACACCAATATGCAAAAGGCCACTATGCCGGCGCTACTTATTTCTGGGAGCGCAAGGAGAACGCCATTGGCGAGTACTCTGTGGCTGACCCGCTTACATGGGCATCGGATGCGTACTTTTACAATTCCTCCTCCCATTGGACAATTCACGGGGTGGAACTGGCCCTGAGAGGGACATTCGGCGATACCTGGAACAGCGGGTACAAAGTCTCTGCCACCATCACACAACCCAAAACAGCACAGGATAAACAAATTTCCTACACGGCTCGCCAGACGTGGGCTGCAGATATCTACACCAGCCCCGTGGAGGGACTTACGACCGGCATTGGCTTGGCTGCGGCAGTGGGACGCACCTTTGCCACACGAGCAGACAATTACTACACCCTGCGCTGGTATGCCCACTACAAAGTAAATGAGCACCTGAGCTTCCACCTGCGGATTGAAAACCTGAGCAATCAAAAATATGCCATAGAACAGGGCTACGAGGGGTGGGGCTACAGCGTGCCGGATATGCTCAATGCCGGGGTGGGCATTTACGGAGGCTGCACGGTGAGTTTCTGAAAATGAAATGGGGATGCGCCATCTTGATCATGGTACCGGTGCTTTGCTGCACCGGTTGGCTCATGCTACAACAAACGCAGGTGAAAACGCAAAAGCCCGGCCAGTCAATTATGGCTCACCCACCCACCTATCCGCCGGATTTATGGAGCAACCCTCCGCACCGGCAGGAGGTAAGAATCACTCAATCCCCCCCGCTTGCAGAGGCGGAAGCAACCCGTCTCTGCTGGCAACGGGGAGAGGAGGCTGCCCCCATGGGAGATATCCACGCACAACGTGGCGGGGAGCTGCGCGTAAGCCATGTGGGCCCCTACCCCGCCAATTTCTTGGCCTTTGGCAGCCCGACTCCACAATTTTTTCATTACAACCTCTTTGAATGTATCAACATTCCGCTGGTACGCCAACACCCCATCAGCGGACAAATCGTACCGGGCGTGGCTGAGAGCTGGGCACAAGATGGCCGAACCGTGCATTTCCGCCTGAACCGCCAAGCTCGCTACTCCAACGGGGAACCCTTGCGCGCTGCGGATTTTGCGCTCGGGGCAGCGCTCCGCGCCAAAGCCGGCCATGACGGAGCGTGGCAAAAGCTGGCGGCACTTATCGAGCGTTTGGAAATACGCGGGGAATACGAGATGAGTATCACCCTACGGCGGGAAATGCCACTGGCTCCGCTCATGGTCGCTACGGTTCTGCACCCGGCAGAACCGGGATTCTACGCAGAATTCGGCAGTGATTACGCCACGCGCTATGCCTCCCGCATCCCCCCCACCACCGGGGCCTACACAGTTGCGCAGCAGCAACGAGGGCGCCGGATTCGGCTCCAACGTGTGGCCAATTGGTGGGGGGACACCGTGCCGCATTTCCGCCACACCTGCAATGTGGATGCGATTGAATACCATTTTCTGACGGATGAAGCCCAAGCTTGGGAGCTTCTGCGGCGCGGGCAGCTTAATCTGCTGCAAACGCGGCATTTGGCGGGATGGATACAGAAGCGGGAGGAATATGCAGGAGATGAGCGATTGCGTTTCACGCGCTGCACCATGCAACACCCCCTTCCCCCCTATGGCATAGCCATGAACGCCAGCCTGCTCTCCCAGGCCGATCTGCGCCGGGGAATTGCACATGCCTTGGATATGAACAGGGCCATTGCGCAGGTATTTTGTGGTGAGTACGAACGGCTGAATAGCTTCACAAGCGGCTATTCATGGCAAAAAGCTGCATCTGCCCGCGCGCCGGAGTTCTCCCCGGAGCTTGCCCGGAGCTATTTTGCAAAGGCCGGGTACAGCAAAAGTGGCAGCGATGGTATTCTACAAAGAGAGGATGGAACACGGCTGAGCATCCCCCTGCTCTACCCCCCATCCGGCCGCAATACAAGCTTCATGGGCATCTTAGCCCAACAAGCGCGGCTTTGTGGGCTGGAGCTGCGAACGAAAGCGGCACCGTGGCAGCTCAGCTCGCGCATGATAAAGGAACAGGCGCACCACCTACTCTTCTGGGCAACAGTAGCGCCCGCTTACCTGCCGGATTACGCGCGACACTTTGCGGCTGATGCGATAGGGCACGATGCCCCCTTTGCCCTGCAAAGCCCCGGTATACAAAGGCTCCTACTACATTACAGCAACTGCCACAGTTTGGAAGAAGCGGCCCGGATTAGCAGAAAGATTGATGAGGCCGTGGCGCAAGAATGCATCTGGGTACCGGCGTGGAAAGAAAACCGAGCCTTTACAGCCCATGCCCCGCATATACATTTCCCGGAGGATACGCGCTTGTTTGGCGCGTGCGATATAGCAGATGCCCACGTCTTGTGGATAGAAAAATGATAAAAAGACACAGCAGCTACCCCAAATACCACCCGGCTCTCCCCGGCACGCGGGCGGCGTGGTGTAGTCTGCTGCTAACTTTTAGCTTTTTGGCAGGCATTGCATGGATGGGGTTTATACTTCGCATACACCGCCCATGGGGAGTATCCCCGGCTCCCGGGATTTGCATTATCGAAACCCGACAAAGTGAAAGGCTCCCGCACCCGCTACCGGCCCATACGCCCCCAACAGAACAAAGCACCCCGGAAATTCCTTTCAGCGCACCTCTTTTGCATAAAGAGATGGTTGATGTACCGGATATCAACACAACACCGGATGAGCCGCTCACTCAGCTGCCGCCGTTTGATATACCTGAAACGCTGGGGGCTCTGCAGGCGGCCCCGGTCAAGCAGCAAAAACGTCCTATCACCCGGCGAGTATCTGTTGCAGCAGCACCAGCGCAAATCCCCCCCCGCAGTAGGGCTACCACCTCATTACCCACCACGCCGCCCAGCTACAAAAGCGCACCGCCCCCCCCTTATCCGCCGGAGATGAAATCAAGCCGTATACAGGGAACGGTGCGGGTGCGCATTGCCGTCAACCCCTCGGGTATTCCCACGGCGGTATACATCACCGCCGGTAGTGGTCACCCAGTTTTCGATACAACCGCCACACGCTGGATTTTGCAACATTGGCGTTTTCATCCCGCCCTGCGAGACGGCGTAGCAGTAGAAAGCAGTGTCAACACACGAGTAGAGTTCATCCTTGACAAGGCATAGCATCCCATGCTAAGGAATCCGCACCGCCATGCTTCCAATCGACCACATTCGGCAAGACATCATCCGAGCTGCAAGAACACCCGGATTTTGCCTCCTTCTCAGCGCACCGACAGGCTCCGGCAAATCAACACGTGTGCCCGGCATGCTGCTGGAAGCCGGAGTGGCTGAGCAAGGGCTCATCATCGTGGTACAGCCCCGCAGATTAGCCGCCCGCTTGCTGGCCGGATATGTAGCACGGCAATTTCCCTGCAAATTAGGAGAGGAGGTGGGCTACACCGTACGCTTTGATTCTCGCCGAAGCAACAATACACGTATCCTCTTTGTTACAGATGGTATCTTGGAGCGCATCATCACCGAAAATCCCTCACTCAATGGCATTGCGGCCATTATCTTTGATGAAGTGCATGAACGGAGACTCTCCGGGGATATTTGCTTGGCGCGGGCTTTGGAACTGCAACGCAGTTCCCGCCCGGAATTGGGGTTGGTAGTCATGTCTGCCACGTTGGAGCTGGATAAATTGCAGGATTATCTCCCTGACGCTACTGTTTTGCGAGCAGAGGGGCGGCTCTACCCCGTAGAAGTATCGTACCGCCAGCCTATTCCCGTTCGCAATGCACGCGGCTATATGGAGCCGCCCCCCATCTGGGAGCAATGCGTGGCAGCCGTACGAGAGCTGGTGGCACATGATGATAGCGGGGATGTGCTTGTCTTCTTGCCCGGGACCTACGAGATTCGCCGCACAGTAGAATTGTTGGAAAATGTGAACTGGATGCGCGGACGAGAGGTGTACCCCCTGCACAGCCAGCTTCCCCCGGAAGCGCAAGCACGCGCAGTAGAACCGGGGGATTGCCCCCGCGTGATTGTTTCCACCAATATTGCTGAAACATCCCTTACCATCGAAGGCGTACGCTCTGTAGTGGATTGTGGCACAGCCCGTGAGGCTCGCTGGGATCCCAACCGATGTCTCTCCACCCTTCATATTGTACCGATTGCACGGGCACAGGCAGAGCAACGGGCAGGCCGCGCCGGTCGCTTGGGGCCGGGGCGTTGTATTCGCTTGTGGAGCGAGGCTTCTCACAACAAACGCGATGCCTACCCTGCCCCGGAAGTACACCGAGCAGATATTTCGGCAGCATTTCTTAACCTCATGGCTTGGGGGTATGGTACATTGGCACAAATCCGCGCCTTTCCATGGCCAGATTCCCCCGCCGAGGCAGAAACAACACGCGCGTGGAATCTACTGAACCGTCTAGGTGCCATTGCACCGGGTGGCGGGCTAAGCACCACCGGGAAACACATGCTCCGCTACCCGCTCTCGCCGGTATTGGCGCGGCTCATGGTGGCCGGGCAAGAATACCATTGCGAGCAAGAAATGGCGGCTATTGCGGCGCTCATCCAGAGTGAAGGCGTTGCACTCCATTCCGGCTTGCACCCCAGCCTGCGAGAAGAAACGGATTTTAGCGATTTCCAAGCGGAATGGAGAGCCGTGCAGGCAGCAGCAGATATGCACTATGATGCCGGACAATGTAGCAAATGGGGTATCATGGGTCGTGCTGCGCGAGAAATTCAAGCGGCATTCCGCCAACTTGGCGGGCGTAGCGCCCCCCGCTTCAACGAGCACCGAGATGCTATCTTGCGCGGGTTAATTGCTGCCATGCCGGACAACATCGCGGCGGCCAATAGAACAATTGGCACAGCGAGGCTCACCGCCCACCGCAGTGGAAAAATTGTGGCAGATTCCGTGGGCCGCAATTCAGCCGTATTTCATGCAGCCGAAATCACAGAAATTGGTGGCAAAGGGGTAGAAACCCGCCTGAGCCGCTGCACCATGGTGCCGGCGGAGTACCTATCCACCACCTCACACGATGCAGCCGTGTATGATTCTGCCCGCAAGCGGGTACTCAATTACCGCCGTACTCTCTACGCCGATTTGGTGCTGGAGGAAAAAGAGACCGGCGATGCCTCCCCTGAAGCAGCCGCCCCACTACTGGCTGAACAAGTAGTACGGGGAAATCTGCGGCTGGAAAAATGGGATGGTCACGTACTGCAATGGATTCACCGCCTCACCTGTCTGCGCCAAGCCATGCCCGAATTGGAAATGCCGGAATTTGGGGAGGAAGATAGACTCGTGGCCATCACGATGATATGTGAGGGGGCTGTATGCTACAAAGATATTGCGGAGCGCCCCGTCATCCCCATTCTGGAGGAATGGCTCTCTCCCTGGCAAAAGCAATGCCTGAATAAATACGCACCCAAGGCCATTGCCCTGCCCAATGGGCGCGAGGTAAAGCTGCTGTACCGAGAAGACGGCACCCCGGTCTTTTCCCTCAAATGCCAATTGCTCTTCGGTGTGCCCCAAACACCCGCCATTGCAGAGGGGCGAGTAAAATGCTTGGTAGAAATTTTGGCACCCAACCAACGGCCCTACCAAATAACGGCTGATTTAGCCTCTTTCTGGCGCAATGGCTACCCCCAAATGAAAAAGGATTTGGCCGGACGCTACCCCCGCCACCATTGGCCGGACTCCGCCCCCGATGCCTGATATATGCAACCAACCATTTTCCACCTGCTCCACGAAACAGAAAACTGCGTGCGCTTCATCAGCGGGCGGGCAGCTCTGGATTGCCTACTCAACCATATACCCGATATTCGCCGGGCATACATTCCTCTGTTTACCTGCGACACCGTGTTGGAGCCCTTCGTACTGCGGGGGATTCCGGTACAGCGCTACCGACTCAACGAAGATTTCTCCCCCATCCTGCCCAATGACATCGGGGATGATGATATAGTGCTGCTCACCAATTATTTTGGGCTCACAAGCAGGCAAGTTGAAGAGACAGCTGCGGCATTTACCGGGGTTGCCATTGTAGATGCATCCACAGCCCTCTACGCTGCACCACCGGCAGGAGTTGCCTGTTTTTACAGCCCGCGCAAATTTTGCAACTCCCCCACGGGCGGCCTAGCGCTGGCACCTTGGCCCCTTTCCAATCTCCCGCCAAAAGATGCAAGAGATTGGATGCATTGGATTCAGGGCTATGCCCGGCACAATCAGCAAATGCAAATTATACGCAGCGAACGCGCCTTGTGCCACCGCACAGAGCGCTTAAGCGCCCCGGATTCTGCCAGATGGGATGTTTTTGATTGGGAGAAGGATGCGCAGATGCGCACCCGCAACTATACTATCTTACATGAGCAGTTGAAAGAAATCAACCGTTTGCAGCTCCCGGAATCGCCACCGAGCGCCCCCATGTGCTACCCTCTACTCTCCGGCATCCCCAACTTGCGGGATGATCTGGCAAATGCGGGGCTGATGCTTCCCCTATTCTGGCCGGAAGTCATCCACCACACAGCTGCCACGGATTGGGAAAACTACCTTGCACGCAACCTCCTACCGCTCCCGTTGGGACCCCATCTCGGAGAAGTTGATATGCGGCACATGGCTCAGCTCGTTTTAATAGGAAGTTAAGATCTTCCTTTACATGTGGCTGAAAATAGGCTACAATGTTTCTGCAATCTTTCTAAAATGAATACTCAGTCCCTCTACTTCGGAGAAGCAGAAACGAAAAACTTTTTACAAACTGCAATCGCAGCAGCCGTGTGCTTTTTGCTAGTGAACCTGCTGATTATTTTTCGGTTCGGACCATTCAGCGATGAAGCTTGGGATTTGACAGGCGAATGCGCAGGAATATACCTCGCAGGAGGAAGATTTTTGGTAACAATCTATCGCCTCATTTTTAGCCCTTGCGGAGTCCCCGTTGCATACGGAATAGCGGCGGCAATTTATTTTGGTTTAGCTCTTGCCATACAAATCAAAATTCTTCGCATACAAAATAAATGGCTGCAATTTCTTTTTATTGCATTCTCGGTTTCAACTGTACAACTTTCATACTTCATGGTATGCAGCTACCATGCGGACGTTATCTGTCTAGGGTTGCTCTTCGTCAGTTTCTCATACCTGCTTTTTGAAAAGGCTTATACAAATCGGCACAAGAAACTCCTTTATCTATCAATCATTCCCGCCGCTCTTGGTATGGGTGCCTATCAATTTTTAGGACTTCTTCTACCCTGCCTATTCTTAATTAATCTGATTCAAAACCAGGGCGGTTCTTCTTCCACAGACGAATCGATAGCTTATCTCCTAAAAAAAGCTGGTATCTTCCTGTGCTGGTGTCTTTGCATCATTGTCTTATACTTTCTTTTTTCTATTTCCGGAAAGTCATTTTGCTCTCCGAATGACTTGAGTATAACACAAAACTACCAAAGTCAACTCTTACTGTGGGGCAAATTAGGTATCTTTACTCATATCCTGCACATGGGGAAAGCGTGGTGTTTACACCTCGTCGGGGCTGCCTACACGGGTGAGTGGCTGTATGTTACTTCTTTATTTCCATTGGTACTAATATTGTGCGATATTTGGAAAAGAAAACAATCTATTCCGCTGCGTTTTTTGTATTCTGTGCTGGCTATGGGGCTATACATCATCCCCTTTCTTCCTATCGTTGCAATTGGAAGAGACTTGGGACCCAAATTGTTCCTGGCTCAGCCGCTCACCTGTGCAGCACTGTGGTGCTTAGCCCTCACCCCTCGCACCCAAAGGATGAAACATTGGGCTATTTTAGCCATAGGGATATTTATCACGCTAAAGGCCTGCTACACGGTATCCGACATGGCTTTTTACCAAAAACGCTTGTTTGATCAGAGTCTTGTACTCAGAGCAGAAATCATTTCTAGAGCGTTGCAAGTTGATGCTCCTGCCGAAGTAAATATCAACGCTTGTCCTATCATCGTTTATAAAGGCCTTCTCACGCCTATCTGGAAACAAGACAAATACGGCAACTGTGTCCTGCCCTTCGGTTCCGACTCCTTAGAAAAATATCTGGATACCAACAGCACTCTTAGAAATACTAATCACCGCGATACTAAACTTTTTCCGATTTTTGAAAAAATGCCGGTATACCCAGCCGACGGTAGCATTAAGTACCACGATGGGAACATCCTTGTAAAATTAGGGGAATAAGTCTGCCCTGAGACATTTTGTCTCACTCTTCCAAGTGTCATTTTGTCACAGATGTGGCGTTTTGTCTCATTTATTTTTACCCCAGAACAAATAAAATGTTGATATATCAACGTCTTACAAATTGTTGTGAGCTGGCACGGTATTTGCAACAATGGAGGTAAGACAACTCTGCGCCATCTGCGCAACAGAGCCTTTCAACAAACAAACAACAACAAACCAATAGAAAACACACACCATGAGCAAGATTCTCGGAATTGACCTCGGTACTACCAACTCCTGCATGGCTGTCATGGAAGGCGGCCAAGCTACAGTCCTTGAAAACAGCGAGGGCGCTCGCACAACCCCCTCCATCGTTGCTTTCACCAAGACAGGTGAGCGCATCGTGGGTCAGGCGGCCAAGCGTCAGGCTGTCACCAACCCCCGTAACACCGTATTCTCCGCCAAGCGCCTCATTGGCCGCAAGTACGCCGAGCTGACGGATGAAGACAAGAAAGTTCCCTACACCATCGTGGAAGCCCCCAACGGCGATGCCCACATTCAGGTGGAGGTCGGCGGCGAGACCAAAGTGTACTCCCCGCAGGAAATCAGCGCCATGATTCTCGGCAAACTCAAGGCTGATGCAGAAGCCAAGCTTGGCGAAACCATCAGCGAAGCCGTCATCACCGTTCCCGCATACTTCAACGATGCCCAGCGCAATGCCACCAAGGCTGCCGGTGAAATCGCCGGTCTAAAGGTGCGCCGCATCATCAACGAGCCCACCGCTGCTGCACTGGCATACGGTCTGGACAAGAAGAGCAACGAGCAAATCGCCGTGTACGACCTTGGCGGTGGTACCTTCGATATCTCCGTGCTGGAAATCGGCGACGGCGTATTCGAGGTGAAAGCATCCGATGGCGACACCCACTTGGGTGGTGACGACTGGGACAACGCTATCATCAACTGGATTCTCTCTGAATTCCAGAAGGCCGAGGGGATGGACATCTCCCGCCAGACGGATGCCCTGCAGCGAATCAAGGAAGAAGCAGAGAAGGCCAAGATTGCCCTCTCTTCCACCCAGAGCTATGATATCTCCCTTCCCTTCATCACGATGGATGCTACAGGGCCCAAGCACATTATGCTCAACATCACCCGCAGCAAGCTGGAGCAACTCACCGAAGCCCTGCTGGAACGCACCGCTGCTCCCGTGCGCGAATGCATCGCTGCTGCCGGCCTCAGCACCAGCGATATCAACGAGCTCGTACTCGTGGGCGGCATGACCCGCATGCCCGCCGTACAGGAAATGGCTAAGCGCCTTGCCGGCAAGGAACCCCACAAGGGTGTAAACCCCGATGAAGTGGTAGCCGTGGGTGCCGCTATTCAGGGCGGTGTGCTCATGGGCGATGTGAACGATGTGCTGCTGCTCGACGTCACCCCCCTCACCCTCTCCATCGAGACCATGGGCGGTATTGCCACCCCCATGATTGACCGCAACACAACCATCCCCGTGCGCAAGAGCCAGGTATTCTCCACTGCGGCAGACAACCAGCCCGCTGTAGATATCCGCATCTGCCAGGGCGAGCGCAAGATGTTCAACGACAATAAGCTGCTCGGCAACTTCAAGTTGGATGGCATCCAGCCAGCTCCCCGTGGCGTCCCCCAAATCGAAGTGACCTTCGATATCGATGCCAACGGCATCCTCAAGGTGACTGCTAAGGACAAGAATACCGGCAAAGAACAGAATATCTCCATCCAGGGTTCCTCCGGTCTCTCCAAAGATGAAATCGAACGCGCCAAGAAGGACGCCGAAGCCCACGCCGAGGAAGACCGCCGCAAGGCCGAGGATATCGAAGTCATCAACAAGGCTGATTCCCTCGCCCACAACGTAGAACGCCAAATCAAGGAGCTCGGCGAGCAAGCCCCCGCAGAGGTCACCAAGCCCATCCAAGAAAAGGTGGATGCCCTCAAGAAGGCTGCCGAAGCCAAGGATGTGGCCAAGGCCAAGGCCCTCACCGAAGAGCTGGAGAAGATGCTCGCAAACCTGCAACAAGCAGCCCAAGCAGCCCAAGCTCAGGGTGCCGGTTGCAGCGGTGCCAGTTGCGACACCTCCGCCGCTCAGGATGGCCCCCGCAAGGCCAAGGGCAAGGTCGTAGATGCCGAAGTCGTGGACGACGACAACTAAACCCATTCTCCCCCGGAGGTGAGGGGAACACTTACCCCCTTGCCTCCCCCACCCCATTTTAAACCAAATAACACACAACATCATACCATGATCAAACCATTAGGACAGCGCGTTCTCGTTGAACGAGTAGAAGCAGAAACCAAAACCGCCGGCGGTCTCTTCCTGCCGGATACCGCCAAAGAAAAGCCCCAGGAAGCCATCGTCCGCGCCATCGGCACAGGTGGCCGCGATAAGGACGGCAAGGAAATCCCCTTCAATGTGGCAGTAAACGATAAGGTGCTCATCACCAAATACGGTGGCACAGAAGTCACCGTCAACGGCACCACCTACACCATCCTCAACGAGAGCGACATCCTCGCCATCATCGACTAATCATAACATTAACCCCTCACTTTTAATTACTTATTATGGCTAAGCAACTTTCATTCGACGAATCCGCTCGCCAGAGCCTGCTCACCGGCGTCACCAAGATTGCCAAGGCTGTCAAGAGCACCCTCGGGCCGGCCGGCCGCAACGTCGTTATCGACAAAAAGTTCGGCTCCCCCAATATCACAAAGGACGGCGTGACCGTGGCCAAGGAAATCGAGCTTGAAGACCCCTATGAGAACATGGGGGCCCAGCTCGTACGCGAAGTCTCAAGCAAGACCAACGACATCGCCGGCGACGGCACCACCACCGCCACCGTGCTTGCCGAAAGCATCTACCGCGAAGGCCTCCGCAACGTCACTGCCGGTGCCAACCCCATCTCCCTGCAGCGTGGTATCAACAAGGCCGCCGCCGCTATTGTGGAAGAGCTCAAGAACATCTCCAAGCCCGTTGATTCCTCCAAGGAAATCGCCCAGGTGGCCACCGTTTCCGCCAACTGGGACTCCGAAATCGGCGACATCATCGCCGAAGCCATGGACAAAGTGGGCAAGGACGGCACCATCACCGTAGAAGAAGCCAAGGGCATCGATACCTCCCTTGATGTCGTAGAGGGTATGCAGTTCGACAAAGGCTACCTCTCCCCCTACTTCGTCACCAACGCCGATACCATGGAAGCCGTGCTCGAAAGCCCCTACATCCTCATCTTCGAGAAGAAGATTTCCAACCTCAAGGATTTCCTCCCCATCCTCGAAAAAGTGGCCAAGTCCGGCAAGCCCTTCCTCATCATCGCCGAGGATATCGAGGGTGAAGCCCTCGCAGCCCTCGTGGTGAACCGTCTCCGCGGTACCCTCAACGTCTGCGCCGTCAAGGCCCCCGGCTTCGGTGATCGCCGCAAGGCCATGCTCCAGGATATCGCCATCCTCACCGGTGGTCAATGCATCTCCGAGGACCTCGGCCTCAAGCTCGAAAACGTAGAGGTAGACCAGCTCGGCATGGCCAAGCGCGTCGTTGTCACCAAGGATACCACCGTCATCATCCAGGGGGCCGGTTCCTCCGCCGACATCTCTGCCCGAGTCTCCCAGATCCGCAAGCAGATTGAGGATACCACCTCCGACTATGACCGCGAGAAACTCCAGGAGCGCCTCGCCAAGCTCGCTGGCGGTGTGGCCGTCATTAAGGTCGGTGCTGCCACTGAAATCGAAATGAAGGAGAAGAAAGACCGCGTGGACGACGCCCTGCACGCCACCCGTGCTGCGGTGGAAGAAGGCATCGTGCCCGGTGGTGGCGTGGCTCTCATCCGTGCCCAGAAGGCCGTTTGCGCCCTCAACCTCACCGGCGATGAAGCCACCGGTGCCTCCATCGTCTACCGTGCTGTAGAAGCGCCCCTTCGCCAACTCGTCGAAAACGCCGGCCGCGAAGCCGCCCTCATCGTTGAAAAGGTCAAGGGGCTGGAGTCTCCCACCATGGGCTACAACGTCGTCACCGATGCCTACGAGGATCTCCTTACCTCCGGTGTTGTCGACCCCACCAAGGTCACCCGCTCTGCCCTGCAGAACGCCGCTTCCATCGCCGGCCTCATGCTCACCACCGAATGCCTCATTGCAGACCTCCCCGAGAAGAAGGGCTGCTCCTGCGGTAGCCACGGCGGCGCTGATGCCATGGGCGGCATGGGCGGTATGGGCGGCATGATGTAATCGCCCCCACCATCCTCATCATTTACTCATAACCCGCGCCCCCTCGGGGCGCACCCCTCAGCGGGAGTCGTTCAAGACTCCCGCTGTGTTTTTGATTTTCAAAACCACGTTCAACACAATTTTCTTTCTTTTTTAGTTTGACGAACACTCATTCTTCTGATCTAATGAACTCAGCAAGGCGAACCTAGTATGACTACACGTCTGCTGGCGCTGCGGAGGCGCAGTGAAAAATATCGCAACCTACCATGACCCTCTTAGTGAAAACTGAGAGGGTCGCCCCCTTTAAGAATAAGCATCAACGATGTCTGATGAAACCTTTTCTCTCAAAGGGCAAGCTATACAGCTCATTCACTGCGGCATGCAAAGCATTGCAGGAAGATAATGAGTAAACAAAACTATATCTAACATCACCAGACAAAATCAAAAAGATATAGATAGACATGTAACATCATATTCTTTATGCATTAATATAGTATAAAGAAAAAAACAACACTAAACAAACAGAAGCAACAAACAAATAGGGGGGATATTTTTATTGACAATAAATGCATATTGTTATATAATTACACGCATAAAATAAACTCGCTCACACTATGACTAGTGTAGTATAAACGAGTTTTATATTCTAATAAAGAAATAGAAAGGAGGTTAATAATGAACAAATATAACATACATGTTACACCACGTTCTACTGGTGGTTGGCAGGGTAAATGTGAAGGAGCTCGCAGAGCTTCATGCATAGCCCCCACGAAAGCCCAAGCTGTAGCTCGCTGTCGTGAGTTGTCGAAGTCACATGGTGGAGAACTCATCATCCACAAAC
Organism: Akkermansia sp.; assembly: GCA_017398355.1. GTDB lineage: Bacteria > Verrucomicrobiota > Verrucomicrobiia > Verrucomicrobiales > Akkermansiaceae > Akkermansia. The sequence goes on from JAFQGD010000059.1 coordinate 21,142, forward strand.
AGGATGGAACAATCCAATCGCGAGACAGTCATGGTAATGATCCATATCCACCAATAGGTTGATAGGACAGTAAAAGAACCTGTCTCAGGATAATCTCAACCTTAGCGCGGCGCATCTGCAAAAGCAGGTGTGCCGCATTTTGTCTTTTAATGCATGCTACTTCCTCACCTTCAACACGTCTGCAAGTAGTTGAGCCACCAGCTCGTCGACGCTCGTATTCGCAGTAGCGGCCCAAGTTGTGAGCAAGGGAGCTAGTTCTTGGGGGAGCGTTATGGTAAGCCCCTTGTTGTGGCGACTCATTAATTCTTGAATGCGGGCGGCCAGTTGAGGGGAAAGAGGGCGAGTTCCGGCAAGAACTGGGCAAAGAGCTTTGTAGTTCACATGCAATAATTCTGCCATCTTTTGGCGACTAATAGAATTTGCCTTCCTCCATTCATCTATTTCTTCCAATATAGTCATACCGCCTCATTCTATCCATTATAATAGACAAAGACAAGCATAAATCCATGAATGAGGAATTTTTATTCTATTATTCTAAACACCACGCTTGACACCTTCTCTTTTTCTGGATACAATAAGGGCACAAATTCCCATTTGCAAGATTAATTCAACCAGAAAGGAAGAAAAATAATGAAATACCATTACTGTCTTAAAAATGTAGAACACGGCATAAAGGAAGGATGCCGTTACATGGTACTCGCATTGTACAAAGATGGCGAACTGGAATCAATTGAGCGGGTATATGAACCGGAACCGGACTCTTATTTTGAGTTTTGTCAGGACATACGCCATGGTCAACGGTGCGCCTTTGATATTCTGGCCGATTACATGGGAGAAGATGCAGCAGCATACAGAGTAGATGAGTATTGTTTTGAACCATGTTGGGAATATCCCGGTACGCTACACATCATTGATGGAGAATCGTTCGAAGATGCTTCTACTCTGTGCAATCAGATATATCCTCCACGGCAAGCACCCCTTGAGGCACTCAAGCACATGGACTTGAAGATACCCGTGATACCTGAAATCCTTTTGTGGGATGAAGAAGGCTTCAAGCGATTTGAAAAGTGTTTTGGTGCAGGCGTGTAAAATAAACTGATTTTACGTTGTCTTTCTGCAAAATTACTTGATTTGGGAAGTTGAAACAATTAGAATACACACCGAACTCCCAGATTTAGCAGGCAACAATGATTGAAAACGGAATAGGCGGCGCTAATACGCGCACAGGATTAGTATTTGAGGGCAGAACAGACTTACGAAGCTTTTTGAGTCTGCAAAAAGGTTACGAATGCACCGAAAACCCACGCAAATGGGTTGATGTAACGTACAATGGAGAGCATGTAGCTTCAATTTTCAAAAAGTATGCCTTTTATCGCTTCTTAGATTACCGTAAAGTTGAATACAAGAAAATAGTTTCAAAAAAGCTGCTGCCTGATGATGCCATATACGTTGTGGTGAATAATACATTTTTCGTCATCGAGTGTAAATTCCAGAGAACACCAGGTTCTGTTGACGAGAAATTACAGACCTGCGATTTTAAGAAAAAACAGTATAGAAAGCTAGTGTCTCAGCTCAACATGGAGGTAGAATACATTTACCTCCTCAATGACTGGTTCAAAAAGCCGGAGTACAAGGACGTCTTGGATTACATCATTTCCGTCGGCTGCTCATATTACTTTGAATACATACCTCTGAGTAGACTTGGTTTACCGATGCCTGACTAATCAGTTATACAAATGAGCTAGGTCTTTGACTTTCGAGATGTACGACTGGCGTATTTGTGGATTATCCAGTTCCTGACGTCTGGCTTTTGCCATATCAAGAAACTGTCGCTCAATATCAATTCCGAGAAATTGTCGGTTGAGCATATTTGCTGCAATCCCTGAAGTTCCACTCCCGCAGAATGGGTCAAGAATCCATGCTTTTTCTGGTGTGGATGCTAGAATAATACGAGAGAGTAAAGATAGTGGCTTTTGTGTTGGATGCTTGCCACATGATTTTTCCCACCTAGCAATGGCTGGTAAATGCCACACATCAGGCATTTGTTTGTTGCCGTTGAGTTTCCTCATCAGTTCGTAATTGAAATAATGTGGTTTCTTAGGGTGCTTGCGCGCCCAGATGATAAACTCAGACGAGTATGTGAAAAATCGGCAGGAAATGTTTGGGGGAGGATTTGTTTTCACCCAAGTCACCACATTGAGAATTTTGAAGCCCAATGTTTTGAGGGTATTCGCAATACTAAAGATGTTGTGATACGTTCCCGATATCCAAATCGTCCCGTTATCGCTCAATTTTTCTCTGCAAAGTGTGAGCCATTGAAAATTAAAATCATCCATTTGCGCAGGAGAAGATAATTTATCCCAGTCTCCTTTATCAACACACACGACCTGCCCTGACTGATAACTAATGCCGCCGTTACTAAGAAAGTACGGCGGATCCGCGAAAATCACATCAAAAGAAAAATCAAATCTTTTCAACAGCTCACAACAATCTCCGTGAAGAAGATTAAAATCCTGATTGGATGATTTATAAAACGAAGACAACATATTAACACAGTTCTCCCCTCAATTGCTTCACAAAGTCATCAATGGTGGTAAGGTTGTATATGCCGGGAATAGCAGCAAACGCTTCCTGCAACTTATTTTTAGCACTATGCCACCCTTGACCATCTGTAATCCAGACAAACTCGAACCCTGGAACGCTGTTTACTTTTGGCGCAACATCTGTGTAGGAGCGTGCTGTTTCATTCAGTTTTGAACCACCTCCGGAATAGAAGTTGACTTCCATCAAATAAACCTTATGCGGCGTAGCAATAGCGAAATCGAATACCTTCTGGTCAACGCCAAGCACCTGTTCCAAAAGAGGGAACTTACGAGAGGAGACCTGTTCTTCGTACGGAATGTGAGCAGCAGAAAGAATGTCGGCCACGCGTTTTTCCATAATGAAACCACTTCGGTTTTTGCGGGCATTGGAATCTAATCCTGTTTCCACCCCAAACACGTAGTCAACCAAGTCTTTTATTTTTTGCTGTCTGAACACATCCGCCAAACCGGTTTCTTCCAAGAATTGCACAACGCCTTGCTCGCTTTCAAACAAAGAATGTATGGTGCGTGCATTCTGTCCAGCATCCAAGAATAATTTGCTATCCTTCTTGCGCGTTGCAATCAGGATATCCATCACCTCGAATGCCCTTTTATCGCGTTCCCAAATCACATGAACAGCACTTTGAATATCTGACTTTCCAATCAAATAATTAAGAGTATTCAAACTGAAGGCTATCTCGGAAACATTTTCTCCAATTTTGGCAAAGTCGGAATAGAAATCCAAGCCAGCATTTGTTTCTTTCAGCTGCGAAAGAAAGGTTTGAAAACGTTCATCACTCATCGCTATCACAGAAAATCATTGAAAAATCAAACTCATCTTGTTTCTTCATCTCAGCAGCATATTTATAAATGCTCTGAAAATTGCGCACCACAATCTCTGTTAACTTTCCTCGTTTAGATGGGTTGGAATTGATGCTTCGACTAGCCCATACTCTTTCGATAGAATATTCAGAATATAACACATCAAAGAAAGCATCTTCTTCGTCCTTAGCTTTACAATCTGAATTACTCAACATGAAACGCGCGCCTGCTTCATTCACTTTGTCGCAAAAGCGCTTGAGGCGCAACTGCGCAGAGTCGTTAAAATCCTCCTTACTGTAGCTATTAAAACTCGATGTATTACTCAATGGCCTATACGGAGGGTCAAAATAAAAAAGCGTATTACCTTGGATCCAATTATATGTTTCTTCAAAATCTCCCGTTAAAATTTCTACATTCTGAAGCAGTTTGCTATCAGCAAGGATAGTTTCTTCATTACAAAATGAGGGATTTTTGTAATCACCAAATGGCACATTGAATCCGCCACCTCGGTTAACTCGATAAAGACCGTTGTAACAAGTTCGATTCAAAAAGAAGAAGAGCGTTGTATTTTCCACTGCTGAAAGCGCTTTAGTGTTGAATAAATCGCGCATGCGGTAATAAAATTCACTCTTCGCATCCTTGCTATCCAAGCTATCGTACTCTTTTTGGATACTCAACAACGATAGAATCAAACGTTCCGGCTCATCGCGTACAGTTTTGTAGCAAGTTGTTAAATCCGAATTGATATCGTTGATAACGGCGCACTTGATATTGGGATAACGTGACAGCATGTAGAAAAGCATAGCTCCTCCGCCCACAAATGGTTCAATGTAAGTTACATCCTCCCACTTGTAAAAATCAGTAGGCAACAAAGCATTCAGCTGAGTAATCAGCTGACCTTTTCCTCCTACCCACTTAATGAATGGCTTTGGCGTCATGTAGTCGCTCTCATACTAGCAAAAACAATCATTTGTTCAAGCCAAAGTGGTGCCACCATACATTTTTTTATAATGCTACGCTTATCTGGTTTCAATTCGCGACTTTGAGGAGGATGACGCCGGAGAGGATGAGGGCGACACCAAAGAAGCGAAGGAGCGAGGCGGGGTCGTGGAAGAAGACGATGCCGATGAGGAAGGTGGCGGCGGCGCCGATGCCGGTCCAGATGGCGTAGGCAGTGCCGATGGGGATGTGTTTTTGGGCGATGAAGAGGAAGATGCCACTGAGCGCCATAGTGACGATTGCGAAGAGAATCCAGATGATGCGGGCGGAGGGATGGAGCGCAGCAAGCTTCATGCCAACAGGCCAGCCAACTTCGCACACAGCGGCGAGGAAGAGATAAAACCAAGGCATACAGGAAAAATGGGAGGTTTGATTTCAGAAGTAAGAAGCGTACGCGAAGAGCCGTGGTTCTGCACCATCAGGGAAGGCTGGGAGCACAGCCGAAGAGGGAAGCGTAGGTTTGCAGGGCGAAGGAGTCAGTCATGCCGGAGATGTAATCGACTACGTGGGCAAAGCGGGATTCTGCGGTCTCAGAATCAGCAGGGGAGGCATGGAGGATGGGGCCTATCTTGGAACCGAGCGCACCATCGGGGGTCTGTACCCACTCCATGAAAAGTTCCATGAGGCGGCGTACGATATTGAAACCGGTGATTTCCACCTTGATCACACTTTCGTGGGAGTAAATTTCTGTGAAGGAGAAACGACGCACCTCATTGTAGGGCGAGGAGAGGTAGGAGGCATCCATGAGCCCTTGCTCCATGCTGCCTTCCATGATGGCCGCGTAATGGGTACGGAGGGATTCCCGCAGAGCGGAGATGCAGTTGCCCACTGCCATAGCGCGTGCCATGCGAATGGCGGCGTGATGCCCCTTTTCAGCAGCTTCTTTATGAATGGCGGGTTCTTTGTGCTGCATACCTGCCAGCTTGCACATCATCTCCACCGCTTTTTCGTAGGAGATGATGTGCGAGATGTAGGCATCTTCAATATCAGCCACGAGGTAGCTCACATCATCTGCGGCTTCCATGAGAAACGCGAGAGGGTGCCGAGCCCATACCCCCGGCGCAAGCTGGGGCAGACCACAGGCTGCTGCCACTCTCGCAAAGGCGGGTAAATCCTCCTCGGCCAACCCGAATTTACCTTTTTTACCATAGCGTGACAGGCCGGAAGCTTTGATGGCTGCAGCTGTGCAGGGGTATTTAGAAAAAGCACCGAGGGTGGCAAACGTGAGGTCGAGCCCCTGCCCGCGGATGGGGTCGCAGGTGCGGGTAAGAAGCCGAAAGCCTTGGGCATTGCCCTCGAAACGGAAATCTTGCAACCATGATGGCACCGGAAGCCCCTTGCGCAGCATATCGGCAGCGGCAAGCGCCACGGCTTCCTCTATGGCTTTTTCACCGGAATGGCCAAACGGAGGGTTGCCGATATCATGAGCCAAGCATGCCGTGGCCACTACATCCGTCATCTTGATACATTCTCGCAGGGGCAAGCCATCTCGATCTTCTGCCAGCAATGCCATTTCTTCTGCCAGAGTACGGCCCACATTGGCTACCTCCAGACTATGGGTGAGACGGGTGCGCACATAATCGTTGCGCCCCAAGGGAAACACCTGCGTCTTGTCCTGTAGGCGGCGGAAGGCGCTGGAATACAGCACTCGCCCGTAATCTTGGTTGAAAGGCGAGCGACTGGCAGATGTAGAATCGCTCAGGCGAGCCGGAGAAAGTAGCGAATTCCAAAGCATAAAGGGAAGTTGGATGTTGGTTTTCAGAAGTTGGGAGTTCCGCCGTGGGTGATGCGGACGGTGCGAACACAGGATTCGCCCAAGGATGCATTGAGGGCGCGGATGATTTGAGGGCGCAAGCGTTGGAGTTCAAAGCGCACAGCGGGATGAGCGGTGCGCACCACTGCAGTTTTCTTATCGACAGAAATAAGTTGCGCCTGTGTGGCAAGGAATGAGCCAACGGCCTTTTGCCATGCGGAGTTGAGAATTTCAGGGGCGAAATCGGCCTCTCTAATGTCTAGTTTGGTGACAAGCTCAGCCAAAATGCTGTCTATGTCTCGCAAGTTGGCACGAACAGGCAACCCCGGGGCGGCACCAAAGAAATCTGCCATGGCCTGGGCGCGCTGCGCATCTTGCGTAGATTCTACACGTACAGGGCGCACAGAACCATCCGCAAAAGTTTCGTTGCGGTACAGGGGGCGGAGCTCCGCAGCGGGCAAGGGTGCCGTTGCCTCTGCCGGTACAACAATCGTTGCCTTGCGTTTTCTGCGAGGGGTAGAAGCCATAGGAAGAAAGAAATGACCCGGCGGTGGTCATGACACACCCCGGGTCAAAAGAATCGAGTGATGCCGGCAGCTTTACTCGCCATCATCGCCGATGGCCTGTACGGGGCAGCCTTCCATGGCCTCCACGCAAAGCTCTACCTCGGCATCCGTCTCGGGCTGCTTGCAAACATAGGAGACACCCTCATCATCGTCGCGAGCGAAGAAGTCGGGAGCGGAATCGCGGCAAAGGTCGCAGTCGATGCAGTTGCTATCAACATAGAACTTGCCGGGAACATTCTTTTCAGTTTTTTCGTCGATATCGGCCATATTGTGTATGGGGTTTTGATTGCCCACACTTATTTTTTACTTATTTTTGCCAGAATGCAATCCTTTTTTATTGCAACGCGGCATTTTTCAGGTCAAAATAGGGTCATGCAAGAGCAGAATGAGCAAGAAAATGCCCCCAAGAAGCCAAGATTCAAGATAAGCAGCCTCATCTGGGGTGTGATTTTCGTGGGAATGATGCTGGGGCTTGCCGGTGCCGGCGTATACATATACAGGAATGTGCCCACGTCTGAGTGGCGCAAGAGCGGCACGGATACACCATGGGGCGGTGTTGGGGTTGTTGTAGAGGAGGCCGATGCCTACTGGCGCAACTCAACCGGCGATGCCCGCATGGAACTGCGCGCCGCATTCTACCCAGTGTTGAAGCTGCAACTGGGCACCTGCGAGGGGAGTGGAAATATCATAGTGCGTTTTGCAGACATAACCGGAGCGCAGCGAGGAGAAAATATTTCCCTAGCCTATGCAAATGGAGCATTTTTGCCAAGTCGAGATCGCAACGTGAAAGTGGAAGGCAATACAGCAGAAGCTCACATTGAATCAGGTTTTTCCACTGCCGATGAGTACTTGGTACACAAATTCACTGAATCCGCCCCGCTGTGGCGAGTGGTGGTGACAAACCGTCCCGCCGGCACGTATGAAGAGCATTTCATAGGCTATACCTGCGTCCTCCCGGAAGCAAATTAACACACACGCACCGCCCCCTCCCCTACAAAAACATGAGCGAAAAAAGCACACCACTGCCCCCGGCTCCGGGCAAAAAAACAGCATTTAAATGGTATTGGCGCGCCTTGGTGAGCCTGTTGGGTGGAACTGTGATGGCATTGGCCTACGCGCCGTATGACATAAGTGAGCTGGTATGGGTGGGTTTACTCCCCCTGCTCTGTGTGTTGTGGCAAGGCAAGGTCAGCAAGAAGGCCGCCTTTGCCTATGGCTGGCTCTACGGCATGGGGTGGTACTGCGTCAGCTTCTGGTGGATTCATAACGTGGGGTTGGTTTTCAATATCCCCCTGCCCGTCTTTTTAGCCATTGCCTTCATCCCGCTCATGACGGTCTACGCCTGCTTACCGGGGCTCTGGGCCGTTTTTGCAGCAAGCGTACTCAAGCCCACCTTGCAGGTAGGGCCGGACACGAGCACGATGCCCCCGGAAGCACGCAAGCTTGCTTGGCACCAATGGGCTGTGGGGGATATTCTTTCCACCGTGCGCAGCGCTGTGGGGTGTGGCGCACTCTGGGTATGTATTGAGTGGTTGCGCGCCAATGGCACCTTGGGCTTCAGTTGGAATAGCTTGGGGATGGCCTTGTACGATGGGCTCGCCTTTGCTCAATGGGCAGAGTTCACCGGCACCGCCGCCTTGTCGTTTATTCCGGTATTTACCACCGTCATTTTATGGGGTGCCTTCCGACGCAGTGTAATGCATTTCAAGGGAGCAGGGAGAGCCAACCGCCCATGGGATTTTTACGGCTGTGTTATTCTACTCTTCATTCTCTTCTCCGGTGGCATGGCCTTGTCTGCTGCCAATTCTGCCGGCAAGCTCAGCCAAAAACCGGGGGTGTATACCCTGCCGGTATTGGGCGTGCAGATAAACATGGATCAAAACACCCGCATTCAGAATGGTGGAGGCCCCTACCTGTATGGTGTTTACCTGCGGGCAACCAAGAGCGCGTTTGACGAAATCCAGCAAAATACGGCCAAACTAGCCATTCAAAACCCGGATGTAGGTATCACCCAGCGTTTGCCACTGTGGGTGGTGTGGCCGGAAAGTGCCATGGGTTGCCCCATTTGGAGAAATACAGCCACAGGGCAACTTGCAGAGGATGCAGCTACCTGCAATGTCTTCTTCAACCCCGAATATGGACTGCCCAAGGTGCGTCAACTCATTCGCGAGATGGGAGGTCAGGATTTTGTGCTCTTCACCGGCGTGGATGAATGCCTCCTGGAACAAAACCCGAAAACCGGCCAGTTAGAACCCCACGGGATGTATAACTCCTTGGCTTGCATAGCAGATGGCTTTGAAAGCATTTTCACCGTCTCGAAGCAGCATTTGATGCCCTTTGGTGAATATATTCCTCTTGCCGATAGTGTTGAATGGATTAATCGGAGTTACACAGAAATCACCGGCACCCAAGTGGGGGATGGCATTCGCCCGGGCAAGGGAGATACCCCCATCACTGTACCGGTTCCCGGCACTGATAAGACGGTGGGTGTCATCCCGGCCATTTGCTACGAGGACACAGTAGGGAATCTTCTGACCAAATTTGTGCGCAGGGGACCGCAAGTTATCGTCAACGTGAGCAACGATGGCTGGTTCCTCGATTCTGCCTGCGGTGTGCAGCAAGCACGCAATGCCGCTTTCCGCTGCATTGAGCTACGCCGCCCCATGGTGCGCGCGGCCAACATGGGGGTGACCTGCTCCATTGCCCCCAACGGTGCATTCATTGATGCCTTACTGGCGGCAGATGGTACACCCCACCTTCCCGGCTACAGCTATGCAGAGATCCCCATTGATACAAACGCCGGCTTCACCCTCTACGCTCTTTTCGGAGATTGGGCTGTTGCACTCTGCGCTATCATTGTGCTGCTGCTCACCATACGAGCCATTCTTCGTAAGAAAAAGTCCAATGAGCAATGACTACCGCCGTAATGTGTGAGAAAGGCTCTTGCGGGTTGTCGTAGGCTAAAAAATACAGTCTAGTCCATAGTCCGGGGCGAATGAGGGGGTGAAAAATCCACCTGCAAAGTGCGTGTATTTACGCAAAACAAGCTCCCATCCGGGAGCTTGTTTTGTATTCAATTATCTTGTGGTCAAAAAGAAACGATTAGATATCGTCCTCGGCATCGAATTCCTCGGATTCGGCATCGAAGTCTTCATCCTCGTACTTCTTGAACTTCTTGACTCGCTGGTTGGCCGGGAGCGGGGAGAGCACCATGGTGACGGTGTTGCCGGCAAGCTTGGCAGGTTGGTCTACCTGCCCCATGGTTTTCATGTCTTCCACCACCTTGGCCATGACTTCTAGGCCGAGCTGCTGGTGGGCATTCTCACGGCCACGGAAACGGAGTTGGAAACGCACCTTGTGCCCATGGTCCAAGAACTGTTCCGTACGGCTCATTTTGACGTTGTAGTCGTTGACATCCGTACCGATACGAAGCTTAATTTCTTTCATGCGTACGGTCTTAGCCTTGTTGTTTTTCTGCAGCTTGGCTTGCATGTACTTGTACTTACCGTAGTCGATAAGGCGGCATACGGGAGGGTCGGCATTGGGGGCAACCTCCACGAGGTCGAGCCCAATTTCCTTGGCCTTGGCAAGCGCATCGCGCGTAGCCATGACACCGAGTTGGTCGCCCTTGGCGGTAACCACGCGAACGCGAGGCGCACGGATGCGGTCATTGACGCGGATTTGCGGCGTTTTGCTGGACTGGTCGCGACGATTGTTGCGATTGCCTTGGGGTGTATTTTTTTGTGGGGCTGGCACTTGAGTGTTTGTTGTTGTTTATCTGGTGTGTTTCTGTTGGTAGAAGGCAGCAGCTACGTGGAGGCAGCTGCTGCCCAAAAGGGGAGTTATGCCTCTGATTCTTTCTTTTCGGGGGCAAATGCAGGGGCGATGAGGCGGTTGTCTATTTCTGCGGTAAGAGCGGAGATAAAGTCCTCCACCGTCATCGTACCGACCACATCGAGCTCGCGGTGGCGGATGGATACCTTGCCTTCCTCCGCCTCACGCTGGCCGACGACAACCATGTAAGGCACGCGATCCAAGCGAGCATTGCGAATCTTGGCACCAATCTTATCCGGGGCATCATCAAGCTTCACACGCACAAATTTTGCAGCGAGAGCGGCACGCACCTGTTCGGCAAAATCTGCAACCTTATCGGAGATGGGTAACACACGCACCTGCTCAGGGGCAAGCCAGGTGGGGAACTTACCGGCGAAGTGCTCAATGAGCAAACCGGTGAAACGCTCCATGGAGCCGAAGGGGGCGCGGTGAATCATCACAGGGCGGTGAGGCTTGTTGTCTGCTCCGGTGTAGGAAAGGTCAAAACGCTCCGGCAGGTTATAGTCTACCTGCACCGTGCCCAACTGCCAATCACGCCCAATGACATCACGCACAATGAAGTCAATCTTGGGGCCATAGAAAGCAGCTTCGTTTTCCGCCTCAATGTAGTCAAAACCGTTTTCGGAAAGAACCTCGCGGAGAGCCTGCTCGGAGAGTTTCCAGTTCTCAATCGAGCCCACATATTTGGGGTCGGAGTAATCCTTATCTCGCAGGGAAAGGCGCACGCGGTAATCATTCATCTGCAAGGTACCGAGAATATGTTTCACGATGCCGATGCACTGCTGCACTTCCTGCTTGATTTGGTCGGGGCGGCAGAAGATGTGGGCATCGTCTTGCGTGAAGCCACGCACACGGGTCATCCCACCCAGCTCACCACTCTGCTCCCAGCGATATACCGTACCAAACTCGGCCAAACGCACAGGCAAATCACGGTAGGAGTGCGGGTCGTTGGCATAGATACGGATGTGGTGCGGGCAATTCATGGGTTTGAGCATGAAACCGCTGATTGTCTTGGTATCCAGTGCGTTGAAGAGGTCTGCGCAGCTTGCGTTTTCATCTCGCAAGCGCTTAAAGTCATCGGGATCCGGGATAGGGGGGAATTGGCTTTCCTTGTAATGTTCCCAGTGGCCGCTGGTCATGTAGAGGTCGAGCTTACCGATGTTGGGGGTATAGACTTGGGAGTAACCGATACGGTCGAGCTCTTCAGTAATGAAATCCTGCAACTCACGGCGAATGATAGAGCCCTTGGGTTTCCACAGGATGAGACCCTGCCCCACCATTTCATCAATGGCAAAGAGCCCGAGTTCGCGACCCAAGCGGCGGTGGTCGCGCTTCTTGGCTTCTTCCAATCGAGCCAAGTGCTCATCCAACTGGGTCCGATTCGGGAAACAGGTACCGTAGATGCGCTGCAAACGGGGGCCGTTGGCATCTCCCATGTAGTAGGCGGAGGCAACACTCATCACCTTGAATGCCTTGCAGTTGCCGGTGCGACCTACATGTGGGCCGGCGCACAGGTCGGTAAACTCGCCATTGCGATAAATGGAGATTTCCTCACCCTCCGGGATGCGGTTGAGCAAATCTACCTTGAATTTGGAGGGGACGGCTCGGGGGCCACAGGCACCGAGCTCACCGCTCTGCGCCATCTGCATGGCTTCATCGCGGGTGACGGTAGTTCGTTCAAATGTTTGGTTTTCCTTGACGATTTTCTTCATTTCCGCCTCAATCAACTCAAACTCGGCAGTAGAAATGTTGTGGTCAAGTTCAATATCATAGTAGAATCCGTTTTCCACGGCAGGGCCACCGGCAAGTTGAGCCTGAGGCCAAATGCGGCAAATAGCGGCAGCCAGCACGTGTGCGCAGGAGTGGCGCAAACGCTCCAAATCACTGGCTTGGTTACGTTGTTCTAAAGTCTTGCGTTCTTTTTGTTCAGACATATCTTACTAAGTGAGCCTTTAATATCGCCTTTTCAAGCGGATTTATCAAGCATAATCAATGCCACCAAGAGAATTTTCTTCTTAAAAAAGCTGATTTACTTCTTTTTACGCCTACGATGACCGGGCAAACCACCATTGAGAGCGCGCCGATGCGTGCGGATAGAGTTGCATTTAATTTTAAGGCGGCGCAATGGCTCCATCATTCTGCGAACCAACGATTCCTTGCGGGGAGATTGGCGACAGGCCAATTCCATACCGGCTGCACCATTTTGGCCGATATCGGAATAAGCATCATCCTGCACACAAATGATGGGATGCAACACATAGATGGATACACCGCGCCAGTAGGGCACAAAATCACGGTACAACACATCAATGGCTCGATACTGAGAGAGCCACTCCCACACATTATCCTCTGTGGGCATGTGCTCCAACAGCTCGTCATATAACTCTGCTGACACGATGTAGGCATGAGCAGCGATAACACCATCTGTTTTCCACAGTTCCATGCCGGAGTTATTCATGCAACAATAGCCATACGGTGATGGACGATTGTATCCCAGATAAAGCATGTAGGGGCCGGTTAATTCTGCCATGGCGCGTTCAAGCAAAGCAGCAGCACCCTCATGAGGCTCGATGATGACATCATCCTCAAAAACAAGCACTTGGCGCAGTTTCTGCGCTTTTGCCCATTCAATAGCCTTACGGTGAGCAAGCGCGCAGCCACCTGTACCGCCCCAAAAACCGGCTCGCTCACCCGTGCGCTCTGTGAACCACGGAGCCTTGCCGTAGGTTGGCAATTCGCGCCCTACCACGGCACTAACACGGTGTATCTTTTCTTCCGGGAGATAGACACCGGCCTTTTCCATGAACTGGGCAAAGCGGTCGGGGCGGGTATCCATATTGATTACCGCTATCCCATCAATGTGTTCTAAAATCTTCATGGTTTCAATTATTGTGTGCGACCGTAGTCATCGTTAAAACGCTCAATGTCTTCCTCAGAGAGGTAATCCCCCATCTGAACTTCAATAAGGGCAAGCGGTTGATTGCTTTCATTACTCAAACGGTGCATACTGCGGCAAGGGATAATGGTCGACTCACCCACTCGCAGGTGCGTCACCGCACCTTCACAGTAGACAGTAGCCACACCTTCCGTAACAATCCACCGCTCTGTGCGGTGCTGGTGGCGCTGCAATGAAATTCTGCCCCCCGGGCGCACAAATATCTTTTTTACAACGACATGTGATTGCAAATCCAACACCTGCCACTCGCCCCACGGGCGCTCCCCTCTCTCTCCCACTTTATATGTTGTGTAAGACTCACTCATTTCTTCAACGTTTCTCTTATGCTCGTGGTAGAACGCTGTGGCAACCCAACATGAGGAATGCGACTGCTGGTCACATAGCGTATTCCTTTCGATTCAACAAACGCGCGTTTTTCATCACTTGTGCCATCTGCATTCACAAAGAAAATATCAGGTTTCACTTCATCTAACAATGGTGCGAAATCCAAGATTTTCCCGGTATCCGGGCCAATATACACTTTTTTGACAAAGCGTATGGCTTCCAGCATGTATTTACGCTCCTGTTCCGTATACATTGTCTTGCGGTTCTTGAGGATGCGAACCGTCTCATCTGAGCCCAATGACACATAAACATCTCCATAGCTTGCGGCCTCTTCCAAAAACGCAATATGGCCACTGTGCAACACGTCAAAACAACCGGATACAAATACTTTCGGCATAATCATACTCTCTTCAAAGTTCAACGGATAACGCCACGCTCACGCAAACGCTGCAAGAAACGCGGCTCCCAAGGTACTTGCTCATCTTTGCCGAAAGTACGGCAATAGGGCTCTACCGGGTACAAATCCGGGCACAGTTCCAACGCAGCATCGCGAGCTTCTTCTGTCTCGTACAAATAAACAGCATAGCCACCATGTCCACCTCCACAATATTTGTGCGCCAATGACTCGCCTATACGCTCCAACGGCAACATGCCTTCCTCCAACTGCAGCTGGTAGCTCAGTTGCACGGCCACGGCCAACACGGTAATATCTTGCTGCAACACACCAAGACGCGCCACGCGCGCGGCCTTTGCAATTTTGCGAAAATTGCGTTCCAAAGAAGCCAAACCTGGTGTATCATGCTTGATTTGTGTATCGAACACAGCCATCTTCCCTTTTAGAAAAGCCCCGGTGTTCTTAAAATCAAGCTCAGGATACCGACCGGACTTCCACACACAAGCTCCTGTTTCTGCGATAACGGCGGGATCCTGCCAACCCACGCCCAATCCTAATTCAGAGCGAACGGGATCCCAACCGTTGAGAACACTCCAGCCACCGCTTCCCCCCAAACCAGCCCCTTGGCGATAATGCCATTCTTTGAGTGAGACAGTGGGCGATATCGAACAGTTAACAACATACTCACCAGGAATTGCATTGCCGGGTACATCCAGCCACCCCCCGGCAAAATCCACACGAAGGGGGACATGAGCCGGAGCCTTGATGCGCTCCACTACTTGAGTACAGCTGGTTTGGTGTCCGGTCGGAATCGTTTTCTCTAAAACGATGAACTCTGCTCCGGTTTCATTGCAAAGTTGCTGCTTGGCCTCCATGTACATATCATCCGTGGTGACGGCCAATATATCGGGCTTACACTGCATGAATGCGGATTTGAAAGAAAGTTCCCTATCCTCATCCGTAGAGAGAATGACCTCATCAATTAAATCAATGGAACTAAGCAAGGCCAGTTTGTCCGCATCCTCCAGCACGGACTTCTTATCGTACAATCTCCAAAGTAAATCCGCCGGGGGATAGGAAACTATCAGATAATCGCCCAGCGCTCTCGCCTCGCGAAAAAACTGTATGTGGCCGGCATGTAATACATTAAACGCGCCGGAAACAAAAACTTTCTTCATGTATGTCTAACGGTAATTAAAAGAATCTGGGCAAAGGAACGCCCTGACAAAGGATCTCAAACAGGGCAAGAGAACTTATTTTTCCAAGCCGACCCAACGGAAAAATATGCGAGCCGGATGAAACCGAAGCAATTTTTTGCCAAGTTCCCCCTGCAAAGCTTGCTGGCGAAGCCACGGCAACAATACCAAGGTAACGACCTGCGCCAATAAATAGCGACTCACTCCTTGGGGCCCGGATTCCTTAGGGGCGGGCAACGGAGCCGGTTTGTGGCGCAACAAACGAATAACTCCGACTGTTGCCACTCCGGCCACTGCCATGAGCGAATAACGCAGCACTTTCCCGGAAAGTGGCACCAGCGCCACACAACGCCCTACCCCTTGCCCGGCAGACTCGGCAGCATTCACAACCTTGAGACGCGCCACGGAAGAGCGCATCAGGATTTCGTGTTTCCTTTGAGCATTAGTTTGATACATTGCACATCATCCTTAATTTCCTGCACTGTGGCAGGAGCTATAGCACCGGGTTTGCATTTGATTCCCACTACCACAGCAACCCCTCCCAACAGAGCATTTAGCAGACACACGCTTGCCACAGCCCACAGCCAGCCCAGCCACATGCTGAGCAGCACGCAAGCAAAGGCACAAAAAACCGCATAGGCACATAGTAACAGGAACACACCTATCACCAGCGCCACGATGCGGCGAGCTTGTCGCTCCCCATACTCCCGCAATTCCATGCGGAACAGCTCCAAAACGGCCTCAACATGGTCTGACGTCTGCAACAACGCTTCGCGCACATCAGCCAGCACGGAACCGCCCTGCTTCTGCAAGGTGGTCAGCTTACCTTCCGTATCACGCGAGAAGAGAGACATTTGCCGAATGGGAGTGAATGTGGGAGCAGACGCAATAAATCAACGACGGGAAGCACCGAGAAGCAGGCCGATAATCACGCCCACACCGAGCGCACCGAGCATACTGCCCGTAGGATTCTCCTTCACGTATTCCTCGCTTGCCTTGTGGATATCACGGGCACGATTGCAAGTTACATCCCAACCCTCGTTGAGCTGCTGGCGCATATCCTCCGTGTAGTGGCGTACATTTTCCATCTGGGCAACGGTAGCACGGCGAATCTTCTCGTACTGCTCGCGGGCATAATCCTGAGCGGCGGCAAGACGATCCTGAGTGTCGGATTTGGGGGTCACATTGTCAGTTTTAGCTTCGTTTTCCATAATAATCTGATTGGGTAAGAAGGTTATATTGGCGGCGTGCAGGACACACGCTTGGTCTCATTGGGATAATATAACCACATTGATTCGAAAAATGCAAGCTATCTTAATCAAAATGACGAATTTTCCTTTGCGTACGCGCGTTTTTTCTATCATGAAGCACAAATGCCTTGCAAAACGGCCCCAAAATTGCTAAGATTCCACGGCTCAAAAAATAATGAAAGCGATTCTTGCACTAGAAGACGGAACTGTATTTGAGGGCAGCGCCTTTGGCGCATGCAGCACTGTAACCGGCGAGGTATGCTTCAATACCGCGGTAATGGGTTACCAAGAGATATTGACTGACCCCTCCTACGGCGGTCAAATCTTGGCGATGACTTACCCTCTTATCGGCAACTATGGTATCTGCGAGGAAGATAGCGAAAGCGACCGCCCGCAAATCCGCGCCCTCGTGGTTGTAGAAACAGCGCGCCTGCACTCCAGCTGGCGCGCATCGGAACCCATGGAAGACTGGCTCAAGCGCTACCACATACCCGGCATTGCAGGAATTGATACCCGCAAACTTGCCACCCACCTGCGCAACAATGGAGCCATGCGTGCTTGCGTATCGACAGAATTGAGTGCAGAAGAGGCCATCGCCGCAGCCCGCGCAGCCGCAGCAATGGCAGACACAGATTTGGTTTCACCGATTTCCACGCCCCAGGCGTATCGTTGGGAAGGAGACTCCCGCGATTGGAAACTCCCCAACAAGACCATGGGCGACCTGACCAACTACTCCGACATCGCCCCCGCCAAGTACAAGGCCGTGGCCTATGATTTTGGCATCAAGCGTAGCGTACTGCGAGCTCTGCGCCGCGATGGGTTTGATGTCACCGTGGTGAACGCCCACACCCCTGCCGCAGAAGTGCTTGCTATGGCACCTGATGCCGTTTTCCTTTCCTCCGGCCCCGGTGACCCTGTCGTTCTCGGTGGCATAGCCGAAGAAATCAAGCAGCTGCTGGGCAAGGTGCCCGTCTTTGGTCTTAGCTTGGGGCTGCAGCTCTTGGGCATGGCTCTGGGTGGCAGTACGTGCAAGCTCAAGTTCGGGCACCACGGTTGCAACCACCCGGTCAAGGACGCTAAGAGCGGGCAAGTACTCATTACCACACAGAATGTAGACTACGCGCTGGTGGCCGCTTCCCTGCCTGATGAGGTGAAAATCACCCACACCAACCTCAACGATGGCACCGTAGAAGGCATTTGCTGCAAGAGCATTCCTGCCATGGGCGTGCAATTCCACCCGGCTCCCGTACCCACCTGCGGCAAGGATGAGCCCTGCTTCTTTGGCGAGTTCCTGCAGATGGTGGAAGACTTCAAAGCGGGCAAGTACAGCAAGTAATCTCACTCACCTTTCAAAACACAAATAATAGCATGAACACACTCGTCATCGGTTCCCAGTGGGGAGATGAAGGTAAAGGCAAAGTCATTGACTTCCTGACAGAAACAGCGGACTTCGTTGTCCGCAGCCAAGGTGGCAGCAATGCCGGGCACACCGTAATAGCCAATGGCAAAAAGTACGTGCTACACCTCGTACCCTCCGGTATTCTCTGGCCGGGTAAGGTCAATGTTATCGGCAACGGTGTTGTCATCAACCCCACCTCCTTGGTGGAAGAGGTGACGTACCTTCGCGACCTCGGGGTCACCATCACGCCGGAGAATTTGATAATCTCCGACCGCGCCCATGTGGTACTGCCCATCCACAAGGAAATTGATGCAGCGCAGGAAGAAGCCCTTGGTGAGCACAAGATTGGCACCACCAAGCAAGGCATTGGCCCCACCTATGCAGATAAAGCACGCCGTATCGGCATCCGCATGATTGACCTTGCCGACCCGGAGCGTCTGCGCAAAGTGTTGGAAGCCCGCATTGAAACCGCCAACGATGAGTTAGCTCGCCTCGGCTGGCCCAAAGCAGACCCGCAGGTGACCTTGGATGCAGTCATGGCAGCCGCCGATGTATTGCGTCCCCACATCACGAACACGATCCCCGCCATCAACCGCGCTATTAAAGCCGGCAAGACTGTTCTTTTTGAGGGTGCTCAGGGTGCGATGTTGGATATTGACTTTGGTACCTACCCCTTTGTCACCAGCTCCAACACCAGCGCAGGTGGCTGCTGTACAGGCTCCGGCGTGGCTCCCACCCGCATTGATAAGATTATCGGCGTATGCAAAGCATACACCACCCGCGTGGGCGAAGGCCCCATGGTCACAGAGGACGCAGAGATTGCAGACTACCTGCATGGGCTTGGGCGCGAGTTCGGTGCTACCACGGGTCGCCCCCGTCGCTGTGGCTGGGCAGATGGTGTCGTGCTGCGCTACTCCTCCATGTTCAATGGTTTTGATGAAATGGCAATGACAAACCTTGACGGTCTGGATGAATGCGAAACCATCAAGATTTGCACAGGTTACCGCTGCGGTGATGATATTTTGGAGTTCCCCCCAGCCCTTATGGATGATTGGGCCAAGTGCGAACCCGTATACGAATCCATCCCCGGCTGGAAACAGGATATCTCCAAGTGTACCACCTGGGAAGAATTGCCGGAAGCTTGCAAGGCATACGTGAAGCGCTTCGGTGAAGTCATCGGCTGCCCCGTTGGCACCGTGGGCGTTGGCCCCGATCGCGAGCAAACCATCGCAGTTCCCCACTAATCCAGCCAAGGAATCTTTATTACACCACGCGCCTTGCTCCCAACGGAACAAGGCGCGTATTTTTTACGATGTATGAAAAGTCTTCTCAGGGTTCAAAACGATTTTTCTTGGCAAAAGCAGGGTCTTGGGGTAGAATGCAAACAGGTACAACACCTTTTGCTTATGTCCAAATCTATTCTCATCGTCATCCCCGCCCGCTACGCCTCCACTCGTTTGCCCGGAAAGCCCTTGGTAAAGATTGCCGGGGTAGAAATGATACAGCGCGTGGCTAATATCGCCGCTTCTATTTGCCGTAAAAACGAAAATTGCAGCTATGTGGTAGCAACAGATGATACGCGCATCACAGACTACTGTGCCGCCGCAGGGATACCCGCGGTGATGACGGCAGAGACCTGCCGCAGTGGCACGGAGCGCTGCTGGGATGCCATTGGGCAGCAGCGTACAACGCCCGATTTTATTGTCAACCTGCAAGGAGACAATCCGCTTTGCCCACCGTGGGTGATTCAGCAGTTGATTGACGCATGGAAAGAATGCCCTGCCGATGTGTTCACGCCATTCATTCACTTGGATTGGGCAGAATACGACCGCTTGGTGGAATCCAAGAAAACCACGCCCTACAGTGGCACCACGGTGCTGGTGGATAAGGATGGTTATGCCTTGGCTTTCTCCAAGAGCACCATTCCGGCCATTCGCAAGCCCGAGAAAGCACGAGCGAGCATGGAGAAGAGCCCGGTGCGCCGCCATGTGGGCCTGTATGCCTACACCTACCAAGCGCTCAAGAATTATTTTGAGCTGCCGGAATCCGAATACGAAATGGGCTGCGTGGAAGGCTTGGAACAGATGCGCTACCTGTACAATGGTATGAAAGTGCGCATGGTAGAGGTAAACTACCGAGGTCGCAAGACAACGAGTGGCGTGGACTCCCCGGAAGATATTGCCCGTGTGGAGGCCATTTTGGCAGAATACGGCGAATACGAGCTGTAATGCCGTCCCGCATGGAGCAATCCCCCCCAATAGCATGGATACAGACACAAAAATACCACAGCACATTGCCATCATCATGGATGGCAATGGACGCTGGGCTGAGCAACACAAGGTGGCACGTGCCAAAGGACATGAGCAAGGTGGTGCCACCGTACAGAGGGTGATTGATTTGTGCATTGAAAAGGGTGTGCCTTGGCTCACGTTGTACGCTTTTTCCACAGAAAACTGGGGACGCTCCAAGATTGAGGTAAACTACCTCATGAAAATGCTGGAGAAGTTCCTAAAGGAACGTCTGCCGGAAATGCAAGCCAAGAATGTGCGTTTGCATGCCATAGGTGAGCTGGATATGCTGCCACCCAAATGCCGTCGCCAGCTGGATACCAGCATTGCAGAGACGGCCGGCAACACGGCTCTCAACGTGGTACTGGCTCTTTCCTACGGTTCCCGACAAGAAATCACGGCAGCCGCCCGACGAGTGGCGGCTATGGTGCAGCGAGGCGAATTGCAGGCAGAGGAGATTACCCCGGATTTGTTGAGCAGCCAGCTCTACACAGCCAGCATGCCGGATCCGGATTTGATGATTCGTACCTCCGGTGAGATGCGCATTTCCAATTACCTTCTCTGGCAGCTTAGCTACGCCGAACTGTGGGTTACGGATGTACTATGGCCGGACTTTGGGCGTGATGATTTTGATGCAGCCTTGGCTGAATATGCCAAGCGCAACCGCCGCTACGGCAAACGGTGAATTTTGGGGTGGCTGGCTACGCTTCAGTCTTATCAAACGAGCCGGAATACTTTTGCATCCATTCTTGCGCGTCGAGCAAGTAGAGGGGGGCATCATCTATCAACGGCCGGCATATCCTGTAGCTTCTGCGGTGTGGATATGATAGCTTGGCTCATCATCGGAACAGGCAAGGCAAACAACCTAAACAACAGGGAGATTTTCACGCGTTGAGAACGCGCAGAAGACGAGACACCGGCAAGCCGACGATATTGTCGTAATCACCCTCAATTTTTTCGATAATCAAATCTCCATGTTCTTGGATGGCGTAAGCCCCGGCTTTATCCAGCACATGCACCAACTCCATGTAATGAGCAATATCTCCTTCACTAAGCGGGCGAAAGCTCACATAGCTTTTCTCAGCAAAATCGCGGCGTTCTCCCCCGGGCATGCACACGGCTACAGCCGTGCAAACACAATGAGTACGCCCTTGCAGAGTCATCAGCATGCGCGCGGCCTCAGCTTCATCCGCAGGTTTACCCAGCGGTTGACCATCAATGAACACCAGCGTATCTGCCCCTATGATGATATCATCCGGATAATCCTGAGCCACGGCAGCTGCTTTAGAAGCAGCATTGCGGGCGCATAACTCCTCCGGAGGAAGAGATGCATCATGCTCTTCCTCCACATCTCTGACGATGACGCGAAACTCCACCCCTTCGCGAGCCAACAATTCACGCCGACGGGGCGATTGGGATGCGAGAATCAGCATGACGTTCTACCAATAGGAGACATCTGATCCAGCACGCGGTGGCGTACTTTATCGGGTAACTCATGAATGCCCTGAATAGTGGTGCCACGCAATTCTTCTGCCCGCTTCCGGCAGGCATCCCGATCTTCTTTGCTGGAGAATTCCAAGCCCACCATAGCGCGACCTACATGTTCACCGGAATAGCGGTAATTGAAGTAGCACAAGTTGGCGTACTCACCCATCACCCGCATGAATTCAATGAACGCACCGGGACGCTCAGGGAACTCGATAACAAAGAACACGGGATGACTAAGGTGCATGCGGTCATAGGAAATCATGCGGAAGTGTACATCTTCATCCGCCGTCACATCCTCAGCCTGCATACCGCGAATGCTGAGCCGCTGGCGAATTTCCTCGAACTGAGCCCCGGTACCCAGCACACCGAATACGGGGTGCTGAATATCACCCTCTACGCGGCCATACTGCACATCCATGAGCTGCACGCCTTCGGGAATATTTTTGAGGTACTTGATAATTTGGCCTCGCTTGGTTTCCATGGGGATGCGCAGGTAACGCAACTCGCGATTCGTCTCTCGCACACCACCGCGGCTTGCCACCACCCCCAGCTGAGAAAAATCCATATTGGCACCGGAAAGCACTACAAGACAGCGCTCGCCCGGTTTCACACGGCCTTTATCCCAATCTTGCAAAAAAGCAGCCAATCCCATAGCCCCGGAAGGCTCCGGTACCACGCGCAGAGAATTCCAAATGGAGCGGATGGCTTGGCACACCTCATCGTTGGTCACCGTCACATACTCATCCAACAATTCGCGGCACAGCTCAAAGGTGAGTTCACCAGCTTTGCGCACGGCTGTGCCATCACAGAACACGTCCACATAGCTCAATTCTTCGCGATACCCCTTTTCCACAGCCAACTTCATGGAAGCTTGGTTCACTCCCTCCACACCGATGCAGTGGCAATCCGGCCAAAAGTGTTTGAACCAGCAAGCGCAGCCGGAAGCCAAACCGCCACCGCCTATTTGCAGGTACACGCGGTCAAACGGCCCCTGCCCGCTCATCACAACTTCATCTGCCAAGGTACCCTGCCCACCCATGGTGTATACATCATCGTATGGATGCACAAAGGTAAGGCCGTTTTGTTCGGCATATTCATGAGCTGCGGCAGAAGCGGCATCATATGAATCGCCCACCAGCACAATCTCTACATGGTTCCCACCGTGCATCTTTACTGCGTTTTGTTTCACCGCAGGCGTAGAACGAGGCATGAAAATATGAGCTTGGCACCCCAGCCGCGCTGCGGCAAGCGCCACACCTTGGCCATGATTACCGGCACTAGCCGCCACCACTCCACGAGCACGAGCATCGGGGCTGAGTTTAGCCATACAGTTGTATGCTCCTCGCCATTTATACGCTTTGATGGGGCCTAAATCCTCCCTCTTAGCAAAGACTACGGCATCTATGCCCGGTAACTTGATTTGTTGCAAAGGGGTAGGCTCACCCACGGCATACACTCGCTGGCGGGCCTGCAAAATCTCATCGAACAGTTTGTTTTGTAGCGCACTCATGGCCATACGAGCGTATTCTACCTGTAGATTTGCCGCTTGGCAAGCCAGATTCTCTCCACGCACGCAATAAATCGCGCCAAAGAAAGGCTTGAAGCTTGACACCTGCTGGCGGATGCCGTAGGATAAACCCATGTTCAGGCTCTGCTTATGTACTGCGCTTTGTGGGATAACTGCCATAGTAGCTCATGCCGAAGGTGAAGACCAGGCTCTCACAACCGCTTATGACAGACTGCGAGGCGGTCTGCAGGAGGAATTGCAGATTCTTTCAGCGATTTCCGACAACGCTACAGCAAAAGCAGCCGTAGGACCGTTAAGCAAGACATTAGCACTTCTTGCACAGCGCGTAGAAGGTGTTTCTGACAAAGAACTCTGGACATATATTGACAATACGCAGGATAACAAATTGCCGCTTATTGAACTAGTGCAAAAATTAACCGTTCAATTCGAGCGTATCGAGAAGGCAAAGTTTTTTGGTTGCCACGAGCTGCGGGAAACCATGCTCCCCCAGCTCCGCCCCAATCCGGACAAAACGCGCGATTAGTGCGACATCTCCTCCGTGGTATCGTCTCCGTTTTCTTTGCGCCGCAGCAAATCCTGCAGGTGGGCTAGTTCCTCATCCATGTAGGCAGATAAATCTTGTCTCCGACGAGCCATCTGAGAAAATACCGAGTCCCTGTAATCAACGGCATGGCGGTATGATTCCTCCTCCGAACCATATTGTAAATCAGAAAAATAACGGGTGATGATACGGCCACAGCGTTGAATACTGACCCTCCAGCCTAAAAAATCGGTACTCTCGTATGTGTAACGGGTGATATTCTTGTTTTTCATGCAAATAAAAGTGGTGCTTACGAGGTTGCAGACACCACCCCTTACTCCCAAGTTCAATAACTTGCAGGCGTTTACAACTAACAGCCATCTGCATGAATCAACAAAAACGGCCGGCTCTCAAAAAGCCGACCGTCTTTGTCATATAATTTTAGGATGCGCGGAGCATTAGGGCTTCACCACGGAAGCAAGCACCACCGTACCGTTGAAAGAAGTGGTGACATTGGCGGGCATCTCCACCTGAGCCAAGCGGCAGGACTCACCCAACTTCACGTTGGTGATATCAGCTGTCACGAAAGCAGGAATATCCTTCACGGCGCACTTCACGGGGATTTCGCGAACGATGTGGTTCACTACACCACCCATAGCCACACCCACGGGGGTACCCACGAGCTTCACCTTGGTCTTGGTCTTCACCACAGAATCGGGAGTCACAGCGATGAAATCAAGGTGCGTGGTGGCATCGGTGAGGAAGTTGCGCTGCACGTCCTTAAGGATAGCAAGCACCTCTGTGCCATCGATGTCGAGCTTCACAAGGATGCTGTCCGTATCGGTGGAGTTGAGGAGAGTGCGCACATCAGACACGGTGGCCTGAATGTTGATGTTGCCTTCTACAGCGGGGCCGTACACAACACCGGGGATGATACCCTGAGCACGCAGAGCGTTGAGCTTACCAGTGCCTACGGTATCGCGCTTGCTTACCTTGAGAGAATACTGAGTCATGATTGAATGTATATCTTCTTGAAATTGTTGTTTGTTTGGAGGTCTTCCGACGTCGGTGCGCGGTAAATGTCACCCGCCGGGTTTTGCTCACTCTTGCCAGCGAGACAAGAGCGGGCACGCAGGATGCCACTTTTGTTAATGAAAGTCAAGCAAAATCCTAAGCAAAGTGTGTTCGTACGGCATTTTTTTATTGAAGAGGCGGGGAGAACATGCTATCAATCCGAAATCATGAAACACTACGTGACCCTATTGATATTGCTGTTGGGAAGCATGCTGTTCGTATCATGCAGTCATAAAACGCTGACCTCCGAGAGTGGCCTGTACAATGTGACGCTGAATGAACATCTCAAGTCACCAGTGGATGGGATGTGGACTTGGGGCAAGGGCAATCCATACCTGAAACAGAAAAGCGGGTTCATTTATATTGCCCCGCTCAACATCTCTATGGTAGCCAAAGAGCACCCGAACCTGGCGCCGTTGATGCGCCCTCAAATGCACGACTACATGGTGCAAGCCTACGCAAACATGCTCAAGGACGCCAACGCCAAGAACGGCACAAACTGGCAACTCACATTCAACCCGGCGCAGGCAAATGTGCGCATCGACATGGCACTTGTTGCATTTGAACCCCAGCGCCCGAAGCTGCGTTTAGTGGGTGAATTACTTGGCTTTATGGCTCCCGTACCCGGGATCGGACGTGTAGTGGGCAAATTTTCAAAAGGAGACATCACGATTGAAGCAACCATCCGCGATTGCAAAAACAACCAGCTTTTGATGGCTCTTAAGGATTCCAACCGCAAGAGTACCCGCTTATACAGCGCCGAGGCCTATACAAAAGAAGGCAACGCAGATGTGAATCTTCGCTCGTGGGCCCGCATGTTGGCGCATATCTGCCGCTTGGCATGGTACGATGAGCTGGGCACTTCCACCCTACAGGAAAAGTTTAAGGACTACACCTATCTTGAAGCTATCAAGGACCACATTGTAGATTAATTTTCCGTAACGTCCATCTATCTTCATCCCCGCAAAGGTATGATACCCTGCGGGGATTTTATATTTCATCGGGCATCGGGGCCTTGCAAGGGCAATTTTGCGTTGCCCCGAGAGCAATTTCATGGTAAAGAGAAAGCAATGAGCACCACCACGCTGAAAGAAAAGCTACTGCGCCTTTTGCGCTCCCCTCATTATGAGCCACAAGATGCATCAGGACTGGCGCGGGCGCTTGAAATCGATGCGAAGGAACGCCCGGCTCTGCGTGAACTGCTGAAAGAGCTTGAAAAAGAAGGTGTGCTAATCCGGCTCCGCCAACAACGCTACACCCTTAAATCTGTATCCGAAGAACCGCTATGCGGGCGACTGCGTGGCGGAGTCAAAGGAAAACTGTACTTTCAACCAGATGCCGATAGCTTGGTGAAGTTGTACCGTGAACTAGGATTAGGAGCTGAAGCCTCCCCCATAGAATTACCCGTCACCCCCAATCGCTCACTCGATGCCCTGCCCGGCGACAAAGTGCTGGTCAGCGTACGTCAAGCAGTCCCCCCACACCACCGGCGTGGCAGAAAAATGAGGCCGGATGCCCGGGATCTTCATCCGGAAGCGCGCGTACTGGAAATCGTGGAGCGCAAGCTTAAGCTCTGGACCGGTATCTACCGTGCCGGCGGCCTGTATGGCTTTGTGCAAGGGGATGGATTTGCCACTCCGGAAAAAATCCGACTGAGTGAACCACCACCGGCGGGATTATTGGCCGGAATGTGCGTGACAGTCTCACCGGAACGCTACCCACTAGGCAATATGGATGCAACCGGTCACATCGAGCAAGTACTAGGCTGGCCGGATGATGCCGGGGTCGATATCACTCGCATCATGCACCGATACGCACTGCGTGATGAGTTCCCCTCGGATGTCCTAGCCGAAACCCGCAAATTTCCTCACACCATCTCGGAACAAGAATTAGCAGGACGCGATGACTGGCGCAACCGCTGTGTCCTTACCATCGACCCCATTGATGCGCGAGACTTTGACGACGCTATCTCTGTACACCGCAAGAATCAAGGCTGGGAATTAGCCGTGCATATTGCAGATGTGAGCCACTATGTACGGCCTGGCTCAGCAACGGACAGAGAGGCGAGAGAACGCGGTAATTCCACCTATTTACCGGATCGTGTGTTGCCCATGCTGCCACCAACCTTATGCGATGACATATGCTCATTGAGAGAGGGTGAAGAGAGGCTCACCTGCCTGTGCCTGCTGCGCATTGGTGCAGATGGACGCACGGAAAAGGCAACTTTTCGCAAGGCTGTCATCTGCTCAAGAAAACGCTTTGCCTACGAACAAGTGCTACCCATATTGGAAGGCAATGCCAGCTGTGGAGAAGAGGAAATTGACACCATGCTAAGGGAAGCACACAATCTGGCGCAAACACTGCGACGGCGCCGCATGCAACACGGAGCGCTCAATCTGGATATGCCGGAGCTACATGTGTTGCTGGACGATATGG
This sequence comes from Akkermansia sp., assembly GCA_017398355.1. GTDB lineage: Bacteria > Verrucomicrobiota > Verrucomicrobiia > Verrucomicrobiales > Akkermansiaceae > Akkermansia. Next base: position 48,551 of record JAFQGD010000059.1, read on the forward strand.
GAACACCGGTGGGGATTCAGCAAAACGCCGGGGATATTGCACACCAGCTGATAGAAGAGTGCATGCTGGCCGCCAATGAGGCTGTAGCAGAAGCACTCAATGCCAAGCAACTTCCGGCTATTCACCGCGTACACGAAGCCCCGGATCCGGCAAAATTATCTGCCTTGGGTCATGAATTGCGCTCCTACGGCCTGCAACTTGGGGCTCTTAATACCAGAGAAGAACTTTGCCGCGTTGCAGAACAAATCATCGGGCACAGAGATGAGCTCACCCTCAAGTCCCTTATCCTCCGCTCCATGATGCGAGCCCGCTACGATGCCAAATCTCTGGGCCATTTCGGGTTAAACAAGGGCAACTACTGCCACTTCACAAGTCCCATACGCCGCTACGCAGATTTGGTCGTTCACCGTTGCTTCGCGCGTCTCGTTCCCAAACATCCTTCTCCCCTTCCCCCTATACCGGCAGCATCCACCCTGCCCAACCTTGCTAACCATATCTCCGAAACTGAGCGCAACTCGGCCTTTGCAGAAAACGAGGCACAGCAAGCCAAGCTGCTGCAATATATGCAAATACAGGCAGAAAGTGCCACCCCTACAGCTTGGAAAGCCCGGATTACAGAAACTTGGCTCCAAGGACTGGCTGTGGAAATACCGGAACTGCGCCTGCGTGGCTTTATCCCCGGTGAAACATTGGAAGAAAGCGGGCGCTGGTTCTATGAATCACACGCACACCGCTGGAGCTGTACCGATGGTCGGCACCTGCTCCCGGGAGATAACCTCGATGTGATACCGACACACGTGAACGCCCAAGATAAATTCATCGACTTCCGCCCGGCTGTCATGAGCAAAGCTTGACACAGACCGCACGCAGGAGCATACTTACGCGCGTTATGTTGAACTTATTTGATACACAGTCGGGGGCGATGCAGCCCGTACAGGCAGAGGACGGCAAACAGCTGCGCTTCTACTGTTGCGGCCCGACCGTGTACGCAGCCGCCCATATCGGCAATTTCCGTACGTTTGTGGTGCAAGATGTCTTCCGCCGCGTGGTAGAACTGGGCGGGCTGCGCACCAAGCATGTGCGCAATCTTACAGACGTGGATGACAAGACCATCCGCAATTCCCAAGCTCAAGGCATGCCGCTGGGCGAATACACCGCCAAGTGGACAGCCAAGTTCCATGAGGATTGTAAAGCGCTCAACTGCCTTTCCCCGCACGTAGAACCCAGCGCCGTTGGTCACATCAAAGAACAGCTGGATATTGTGCAAAAACTGATGGACGGAGGACACGCCTACCAAAGCGAGGACGGCTCCGTCTATTTCCGCATTTCCTCCTATGCTGATTACGGCAAGCTGGCTCACTTGGAGCGCCAAGAGCTTGACCTTGGCAAAACAGCCAACACACGAGCCGATACGGATGAGTATGAAAAGGACAGCGTAGCCGACTTTGTGCTTTGGAAAGCGCGCCGCCCGGAAGATGGTCCCAATTTCTGGCCATCTCCTTGGGGTGAAGGCCGCCCCGGCTGGCACTTGGAATGCTCTGCCATGAGCCACAAATACTTAGGCGACACTTTCGACCTCCACTCCGGCGGTGTGGATTTGGTGTTCCCTCACCACGAAAATGAAATTGCACAGAGCCGCTGCGCTTGCGGTGGTCACTTTGCCCGCCACTGGTTCCACGTGACTCACCTACTGGTAGATGGTGCAAAAATGAGCAAGAGCTTGGGCAACATGTACACGCTGGACCAGATGCAGGAGATGGGCTATGCACCTGCTGCCCTGCGCTACATTTTAGCCGGTGCCTATTACCGCCGCCCGCTGAATTTCACCCTCACCGGCATGAAAGATGCCACCAGCGCCCTCAATAAGCTGGGGCGTTTTGATAAAGAACTGGCAAAAGCTAGTGGAGAAAAAGAACCCACCTACCGTGATTTGGTAAAAAAAGCCCCTGCTCTCGGCATGTTCCAACCAGCGTGGGACAGCTTGGAAGATGACCTGAACTGCCCGGAGGCTCTCGGCCACGTGTTCAGTGCTATCAAGGGTGTGCGCCCTGCTGAAATGGAGCCGACAGAAGCCACAAAACTCTGGAAAGCTTTCCGTTTCATCATGGAAGCACTTGGCTTGCAACTGCCCGATCCCGATGCGGATATCGAGGTACCGGAAGACATCAAAGCAATCGCAGATGAACGCTGGGCTGCCCGTTTATCCAAGGATTGGGCCACGGCAGATGCCCTGCGCGGCAAGCTTGCAGAACTCGGCTGGGCCATGAAAGACGGTAAAGATGGCTACAAACTCTCTAAAGCTTAATCTACACATCATTTTTCATCATGGATAACAAAGACCTTTCCCTCCTTGGCAAACATACGGAATTTTACCGTAGCCCGGAAGATGCTAAACTGGAGGCTTTCCCGAACCGTAGTCCCCAGCGTCGCTACGTTGTGACCCTCACGACACACGAATTTTCTTCCCTTTGCCCCGTCACCGGGCAACCGGATAGCTGTCAGCTCACCATCACCTACTGCCCTGCCGATAAGGTGGTGGAGACAAAGAGTTTGAAATACTACCTTGTTTCGTTCCGCAATTATGCAGCATTCAACGAACAAGTAGTCAACCGCATTCTGGATGACTTAGTGGCTGCTGTAGACCCGGCTTGGATGAAAGTGGAAGGAAAATTCGGCGCACGCGGCGGCATTCAGCTCACCTGCACCGCCGAACATAAGCCGGAAAACCGCCCCGCATGAAAGTAGCCGTACTCCTCTCCGGCGGACTGGATTCCACCACCGCACTTCATTGGGCGCACCGCCACCACGAAGTGGTGTGCGCCCTCTCTTTCGATTACGGCAGCAACCACGCGGCTCGCGAGCTCGCCTGTGCTCGATGGCAGGCAGAAAGCTTGGGAGTTCCCTACCACGAAATCAACCTCCGCAGCATCTCTGCCCACCTTGAAAGCGCCCTGCTGCAGGGAGCAGATGCCATTCCCACTGCGGATTATGCGGAAGAAAACCTGAAACAAACCGTTGTCCCCTTCCGCAACGGGATTTTCTTAGCCATTGCCGCCGGCATTGCTGAAAGCAAGGGAGCAGAAGGCCTCGTCATCGCTGCCCATAGCGGGGACCACGCCATCTACCCGGATTGCCAAGAGGAATTCATGGCCGCTATGTCTGCCGCCATCTCCCACGGCACTTATGCACACCTGCAAATCCTGCGGCCCTTCATCAGCAGCACCAAGGCTGAAATTACCGCTACCGGAGCGGCCTTCGGGGTAGATTTTTCGCACACATACTCCTGCTACTGTGGCCGCGAGATTCATTGCGGCCAATGCTCCACCTGCCGCGAACGCCGGGCTGCTTTCACCGCCACCGGCATTCCGGATCCCACGGAGTATGAAGACTAACGGAAAGATACTCACAAATTACCTTACAGGATTGCAACAACGATGGATACCCGGATTTCCTAATCGAATACAAAGAGTTGCACCCCGACGGATACAACAAGCCGGACATCGCCGCCTCAAAGCTCGTCAAAAAGCTCTTCCTATACAACCCAACCGGGTGTTATTTTGAGTAAATTAATCAATTTTCGATAAACACAGCAGTCCCCACTGCGCACTGTTTGAAGAGGAAGCGTGCATCATCCCATGTAAGGCGGATGCAGCCGTGGGATGCGGGATACGCTCGAACCGGTCCTTGGTGAAGGCCAACCCCATTAACCGTTAAACGCATAAAAAACGGCATAGAAGCGTTGTTATACAGATTAGACCTGTGCTTTTCGTGTTTTTCGATTATGTGGAAATGACCCTTGGGTGTAGGCGTACTGCGTTTGCCGGTACACACCCTGAAGCTGCGGAGTACCTTATCTCCATCTTTGCACACGCCCCGTTGTTTTTTGAGATTGATAATGATGTGTACACCCGATTTTTCCACGGCAGCAAGGGAAGCAGAGTTGTCCTGATTGTATTTTTCTGCCGCAACGCGAGAATGCCAAGCTGCGAGCCGCCGCGCATACGAGCGCGCCTTTTTCATTAGACGGCGTTGGTTCGGATTCAAGGCAGTTCCATCCGCCAACTGCTCGGCCGTGGGGTGCTTATCTTCCGGGTAAACATAACCACGCGCTATACCCTCTGCCTTTTGAGGGGGTTGCGTAGCGGTCAACATCTGTTTTTCCGTAAGATTCCAAGCTGGTTTGATTTCAATTTCGGCGAGTTCATAGTACCCATCCATCATGGCAACCAGCGGATTTCGGTACACAATGGGTTCCGGCTCAGGCTGAGGGAGATCTTGCGCTTGTTGGGCAACAGTAGCACAGGCCTGCACCAATGCGGCACATGAAATGACAGCGAGGGAGAGAAGTTTGCGGAGAGGAGACATGTAAGTTGGCTCTCAGGGTAACATCTCTGTGACCCTATGCAAGCTAATAAAGCGACATATTTGTATCATCATGTCATATTTCCCGACAAAAGGAATCGATAGAGCATTATTTTCTGCTAGATCCCTTGTAAGAACCGGATTTATCGTAATAACGAGTAGAAGAGCCGGAAGACTGGGCACTACCGGCATAAGAGCCACTCTTGCTATAATAACGGGTGGAGGAACCGGAAGTTTGGGCACTACCGGCGTAGGAGCCACTCTTGTTGTAGTATCGAGTGGTAGAACCGCTTGTTTCAGAACGCCCCATATAAGAACCGGACTTATCATAATAGCTCACGGAATTGCCGGATTTGCGGGCACTACCTATGTAAGAACCGGATTTATCGTAATAACGAGTATTCCCGCTACTATCAGTCTCCGCGCGGCCAACACTACTTCCACTGGCATTATAAAAGAAGTCTGCATGCGCAGAAAAAACCATAGAAATAATAGCAAAAGAGGTAAGAAGAAGTTTCATGCATCCCTTATAACATAGACTATTACCTATAGCAAGCAGGAAAGCAGCAGGGCAGACGCATTAGAAATTTCGTGTCATGACCTTTTGGCACAAACATACGGTGTGAATTTAGGCTTATGAAGTTAACGCAAATTTCTTACCACGTTGCATTTAGATGCGTTTTGTGTTATAATGCAGAAATGTATATTCTTATTGATCAGTTGGAAGCAGTTGAAGATCCAAGAAC